>JAFDHO010000077.1 GCA_019308745.1 Deltaproteobacteria bacterium | reverse complement strand
TTGCAAGCTCGTAGTCACGTAGCGAGACCGCACTATGAGGAGCCGGATGCGTTAATTGCGCATGTCCGGATCTGTGGGGGTTGGGGGAGAGCAATCTCCCTCTTCTACCCGACAATACTTGAAGTTATCAACGTCTACCATGAGCAATGCCAGGTTTCGATCGTATCTGAGCGCCCTCCTGTATTCCAAGTCGATCATCTTCATCAAGTACCTGTGGTTGTACAGATTCGTCAGCCCGTCGGTGATGGACAGTTCCCTGAGCCTGAGGTTTGCCTCCAACAATTCGCTGGTCTTCTCTTCAACCTCTTGACGTAACAAGTCTCTGGACCTCTTGAACGTCTCTTCAGAAAGAACGCTTTTCTCATAAAGGATGGCATTCTCAATAGCCAGGGCAGCCGGTATGCTCAAGCTGGTCAGGAATATGGTGTCGTCTCTTCTAAATCCCTTTGATTCCCGTCGAGAAAGGACACAGATGGCGCCGAGGATTCCCACCCGATTGCTCAGTAAGGGAATGCACATAATTGATTTGATGTATTGTTCCGAGAGGCCCCGGGAAAGGCCCTCAGGGTCGTCAAGGCGGGTGTCCTGCCTCAAGAAGGGCTTTCTTTCCCTAATGACCCGGTCAATTACACGGCTGACCGATTCCTGTGCCCCATCAGTGATCTTTCCGTCCCGTGAACGACATAGCAAACGCCTTTGACCTCCGGTCTCCTGATCCACCAGGCAAATACACACATGGTCTATCCGTTTGAGGCATTCGAGAAGGGCGCTGACGATCCTTTCGCAGATTTCGTCTACTTCCAGAGATTGCATCAAGGCAACACAAATCCCATAGACCATTTCGAGGTGCCTTTTCGAGCCCAGCCGCCTTTCTCCCACAGGGGCAAAGGTCTTTTCTCCGGCAATGGAATCAAGATTTCGAAAGAGAGGTCGCCTTATCATGGCCTTCTCCACAGGGATAGCAGTCAATGGGTAGCTTATCGGGTCATGAGGCTACATCGTTGCTCCGGACAATCAAAAAGAACACAACACAAGGGGTTAAATTGTTTCCATGGTCGGACACTGTTCCCAAAAATGAACGTCCTATGGGGAGGGAGTATATCCAGGTTTTGGAAAGGCAGGGAATCCGTGGCCTTTCCCACTGTGCAGTTACCCCGGGAACCAGGTCTTTTTTTTTCCTTTTCCCTTCTTAAAATGCCCCGGGGGATACTTCTTCTTGTGGATCTTATGCTTCTTGTATGGCTTGTCAGAATCCATTTCAATGGTTACCCTTTCACCGAGGGCTATCCGGATGTGAGGGGGAAGCGAGACAGTCATCCTCCATGACGGCCCATCCATATAGAAGTAGACCCTTCTGCCGGTGTCGAAATAGACTTGGGCTGCGGGATAATAGTAATAGATATATTTCGCGCGGTATCCATGGGCAGGGGCATGGTGCGGTGGTCTGCCTTTCTTCTTTTTCACCGGGGGATTGCCCCCGAGATGAATATCAGCGGAACGAATGCAGGCTGAGAAGGAAAAAACCAATGTCCCAGCGATAATGAGCATGAGTATCTTTGACTTAAACTCTTTGTTCATATATCCCCCGAATGCAAAAACTTGCAAGAGTTAAAGGTAAACAGGAACATCTCCAATGAATGGATCTTGGAAACCTAAGCCGATTCTTGTGCCCGAGAAAGGAGCACATAGGCTATCCAGAATATTGACGAGCCATGGCTTATTTTATGCAAATTTTGTGCCTTTTATGTATATTATGCTAAGAAAAACATAAGCTATTGGAATTTTGTGTAATTCGGTTACGCCCCTGTAGGAGCTCCTTTGTGGGCCTGGCTCAGGACGGGCGAAAAGTGTAACTTCTTGCCCATTTGTGTAAGTGTTTTCCGCACCCCCACAAGTCCCTCCCAGATCAACCTACCCTTGGATAGGGGAATTCGGACAAAACCGTCAGGGCCATGCCCGGTCAGGGGGGTTTGTGTCTGGGACCCCTTGGGCGACTACCGGCCAATTTCGAAAGAGATGACCAACATGGTACGGCCGGGCGACAAACACGGGATCCGAGGACTGCGCTGAAAGAACCCAAACGGCCACCCACGAGGTCCCCTCTTTAAAATTCTTTGAAGCCGGTCCAGGTTTTCTGCTATAAGGGCCTTCAGTGAGGCATTTTCTTCTTCAGGCCCCTGTTGATCCCATCAGAACCGGAATGAGGCAGATGGGGGGTTGTGCAGCACTCTCATCGGTGGAGGCTTGGGGGGGCAAGGGGATACGGATTCGAAAATGAATAATCCTATTATTCTGAGTGCCCTAGGTATCGGGATTGCTATAATCGTAGCGTTTTTCATCCTGTGGTATTTGATCGCATATTTCAAGAGACGTACGGGTCTGGAGGTGTCCAATGCGGCGGAAGAAATGAATCTCAGGTTCACGGGTGAGAGAAGGGAAGAACCGAGGGCCGATGTGTCATGGGAGGCAATCCTGCACACCTCAGGTGGTTCTATGGGAGGCCGGCTAAAAAATGTGACTCGGGGGGGGGCGTTTGTTGCCTGCGAGTATCCCATGTCTCCCAAGGACACCCTTCGTATAGGCATCAAGCTTCCCAATGGCAAATGGATTGAACTGGAGGCAGAAGTCGTATGGTCCAATGCCAATGTCCCTGAAGCCGAGGTTGTCTTGAGGGGCATGGGTGTGAGGTTCCTAAGGGTCGGAGAAGAAGACCACAAGGAAATCAGAAATGCCATATCCCATTTGAGGGACGGGTAAGAGGGCCAGGATGGATAGGCAGGGTCATTTGTAATGGATTCTTGGGCCATTTTGGGGATCGCTTGGGCCCTTGCAATGGATGCCTTTGCCGTGGCAACCGCAATTGCGGCGGGGCTGGCCGATAATTTGACCTCCCGCCACACCTTCCGCCTGTCGTGGCATTTCGGTCTTTTTCAATCCATGATGACCCTCATTGGATGGTTCGGCGGGGCAGGGCTGGCAGCCCTCATGGGTGGGATTGACAAGTGGCTCGCCTTCGGCCTGCTCAGCATTCTCGGGCTTCGCATGATCAGGCAATCCCGGCACCCGGAAAGTCAGCAACGCAGTTATGACCCCACCAGGGGCTGGAGCCTCGTGGGCCTGTCCCTGGCAACGAGTATGGACGCCCTGGCGGTGGGCATATCCTTGGGGCTGATCGGTGTCACCATTTGGTTGCCTGCCGGGGTCATAGGCCTGGTGGCCATGGTCTTGACCTATATGGGGACAAGGATCGGGAAGAAGGCCGGACAGCATCTAGGGCAATGGGCGGAAGGCCTGGGAGGAGTTGTCCTGCTCATCATTGGCTGCAGGATATTGATACGGCACTTGACGGGGTGATTATGAACGAAAGGGTACTCTTGGCCTTTGCCATGACTCTCCTGGCGGGACTCTCCACGGGGATAGTGAGTGCCCTTGCATTTTTCTCCAAGCGGACCAATAGGACCTTCCTTTCTGTGGCAATGGGATTTTCCGCTGGGGTCATGATATATGTCTCCATGATAGAGATCTTCATGAAAGCCAAGGCCTCTCTGGAACAAGTTCACGGGCAGGTTACCGGGACGTGGATAACCACTGGATCCTTTTTCGGGGGCCTGATTCTCATTGCTGTGATAGATAGAATTATTCCTTCCTACGAAAATCCCCATGAGGCCCGATCCATCGAGGAGATGGAAGAGGGGATATCGAAGGAGAAACGCCGAAACGGTATTCGGCGTGCTTTTTGCTTCTGTCGCCGGCATCATGGTGTTTATTTCTCTGGATGAACTGTTACCGACCGCAAGGGAATACGGAAAGGGGCATGTCGCCATCTATGGTCTCGTCTGCGGGATGGGGGTCATGGCCTTGAGCCTGCTCCTCTTCCTTTGAAGACAGGGTCGAAGGGAGTGGGATTCTGTTTGAGGAAAGTCTGGACGCGAGTCAAGGAATATTGAGAGAGGCATGAACTTGGAGAAAAGGCGAAGAAGTTTGATCATAAAAGGCTTGGCCATGGCATTGTGCTTGATCCCGTTGATCTGCCCTTTGAGCACGCTCGCCGGGGCAGATACCCCTTACCCTGTTACCGTGAGCATCTTGCCGCAGAGGTATTTTGTAGAAAAGATAGGCGGAGAACGGGTCAAGGTAACAGTGATGGTCCTTCCGGGGGCAAACCCGGCAACATATGAGCCCAGGCCCAGTCAACTGGTTGCCCTATCAAAGAGCAGGGCATATTTTACCATTGGTGTTCCCTTTGAAAGGGTATGGCTCAAGAGGGTCGCCAGGATGAACCCCGGGATACAAATAGTCAGAACCGAGAGAGGGATCGAAAGGCGAATGATGGAGACCTATGAGGATGTATTGCTCGACAAGGGTCCCCCCTGGGCCGGAGGAAGCGCTAAAAAGGAAAGGAAGGAAGAGGTATCCCTCGACCCCCACGTCTGGACCTCGCCCCCCTTCGTGATGCTCCTTGGGAGAAACATCCTCATGGCCCTCTCATATATTGACCCGGAGCACCGGCACGAATATGAGGAGAACTTCGAGCGATTTCAGATGGAGGTTGTGAGGCTAGACAGGGAAATCAGGGATATTCTTTCGGGGATAGGGAAAAACAATCGATTCATGGTCTTCCATCCAGCATGGGGATACTTTGCGGACGCATATGGTCTCAGGCAAATACCAGTGGAAATAGAAGGAAAGGAGCCGAAACCCGGTCAACTCCAGGCCATAATCCAGTATGCAAAGGGCCTCGGCATCAAGAGGATCTTCGCGCAGCCGCAATTTTCCGCAAGAAGCCCTGAAGTGATAGCCAGGGCTATCGGGGGGGAGGTATTTTTTGCCGACCCCCTTGCCCTTGATTGGGCCCGGAACCTCAAGCAGGTGGCCCGGCAAATCAGGCCCGCCCTAAGATAGGACAGGAGATGCAAGTCAGCCGAAGAGTTTGTCTCGCCTGTACTGCAGGTAGTGGTCAGAAATAAAGTTCAGGGGTTTCTTGGCCCTCTGGAAATTCCCGTGGAGGTCCCAGAAGATATCGGATATCTCCGGTTCCCTGTCCGAGAGGCATTCCGCAGCAAGCTTGTAGAATTTCTTGCCCTCGGATTCGTACTCCTCGGGGCCAATTCTGTCCTCCCCTCGGATCTTCGGCCTCATCTGGCCTGAGAAGGGATAGCGGTAGTTCCTTTCAACATAGTCCGGGAAGATCCCCAGGATAAAGAGGCAGATATCAGCGATTCTCTTGTAAAATCCGAAGCGATGCTCTTCCCCAACGGCTTCCGAAAAGTGCCTCAGGCTGTTGATGTCCAGGTCATTGAAACGAATCTTTTTCAGGAACCCTTTGGCCCTGAAAGTAATCGTGTAACTCTCGATCCTGGTGAAGGACGAGAGCATGTCTGCCAGATAGACAAGGAGGGATTCCTTTTCCAGGAGCTCAACGACTTCCTTGGAGTCAAACACGGGAATCCTCATGTGGCTGGTCTTTTCCACGGTGTAGCCGACCTCTTTCAGGTCATCGACCGCCTTCCTGAGGAGCACCTCGAAGAAGAGGGCCGGGGATACCTTCAAAAAGATCTTTTCGTCATCCATGATCCGGTGGAAGACCTTTTCGTCACAGATGAAGGACTTCTTGAAGTCCTCGTCCTCCTGAAGGATTTGTTTGAGCCTGGGCTTGTCCTTGACGTCCGGAGAAACCGTTTCCACCAGGAAGTCCAGATCGTTTTCGGTGAGTCTCAATTTCTTGAAATCCACTGAAGGCATCTTTTGTTTCCTCCTAAGCGCGAAGAATAGAATTTCGATCACAAGAATATGCCATAAGGCCCCTTCTCCTGAGAGACCCGGCATAACCTATAAGCATCGTTGGTGAACTCACATAGAGAGGTGCCATGGAGACTCGGATATCAGACTGGTTCCGGAAAAACTACCTTGAGACACCAATTATTATACAAAAGCACCGGACATAATCCAAATAGATTTATTCGCCTTCGCCAGAATACCCTAAAGCTTGTTGTAGTGAAACGGAAATCCCGTTTGCGGGGCTGGGAGGGGCTTCATTACGGGAGCCAAAGAAATTCCTGGGATCACTGCAAGATGGACGTGGTCGTACTTTGACGGGCTGTTGCCCAAATCCCTTCATGTGCTTTACCCCCCCCGAACAGGGAATATCGGATGGCTCAGTAGTAGCCCCTCGGGAGGTCTTTTCATAAGGCTCAATCAAATTCCTCCCAGGCATTGGCGACGGCACCAAACATTTAATAGGAGGCCTCAATAGCCCCAAAAGATCATCTCCACCGGAGTCTCCCTCTTTTGTGCCTGTTAGGAGACGACTATAAGGATTAAGGGGGGCGTATAAAGGGTAAGGACGAATATTGAGCCTCTTGAAAGGACCTCCCAAGGGGCTAACCGCCATCATTGTTGCGATTTGGGCAAAAGCCTGTTGGTTATTGGATGTTATTCTTCCTTCCGGGATGGAATTTTCGAGGAGCCGCAAACCAGCACAGTATGCCTGAGGCCAAGATAACAACAATGGCAAGGACAAAGGCCCAATGATAGCTCTGGGTCTTGTCGAATATGAATCCGGCAATCCATGCACCAAGGGCACCGGCAACCCCGATGCCCCCTTCTACGATGCCGTATATGAGGCCGAATATCCGTCCCTTGAAGAGGTCTGCCGCTGCAGACATAAAGATAGGCGCGGTCACGCCCCATCCCATGCCAAAGAAGATGAAAAAGGGGTAAACAAAGAGTCTTTCTCCTGACATTTCGATGAGTATGAGGGAAAAGATGCCCAGGCAGGCGCACATTATCCCCATGAAGTAGGTGAACTCCCGTCCGATACGATCCGAGAGCCCTCCCCAGATGATGCGAAAGACCGACGATATAACCCCTATCATGGCATATACAAAAGCGGCCGTCATCTTATCAATACCCTGGTCCACGAGAAACTTGACATTATGCACATGGATAATAAAGGTGCCGATGAAGGCGAGGAAGGGAAACGCAAGGAGCGCCCAGAAACTCAGGGTCTTTGAGGCTTTTTTGAGGGTCCATTCCCTATCCATCGTCTCCTGGGCTTCCGGGGCATCCCGGTCTTTGCCGACCCCGGGGCCAGGGCCGGGGCTGCCGTCAGGGTAGAGGCCGAGTTCCCCGGGCTTATGCCTCAGGAAGATCCCGTTGAGGGGGAGCAAAATGATGAGAACAAGACCGCCCAGGATGACGAAAGTGAATCGCCATCCCCACAGGTTGATGAAGTATTGAGAGGAAGGTACCAGGATAAATGTCCCCAACCCCATGCCCGAAACGGCCAGGCCGCTGGCAAGCCCCCTCTTTTCCTCGAACCAATGGGCCAATATGGCAGAGAAGGCCACGATGGCAATACACGAGATGCCGGCGCCCGCCACTATGCCGTAAAGGATGTAAAACTGGGTGAGGGTCTTCATGAAGGAGCAGAGAATGAGTCCCAGGCCAAGGACGAAGACACCGGGGACAATGACCCTGCGCGGCCCGTAGCGGTCAATGAGTCCGCCTACTATAGGTGACATGACGGTGTAGGTAATGAGTGCCAGGGATTGGACTCCAGCGGATTCTCCCCGACTCCAGGGGAATTCTTCGAGCAGGGCCACGTAGAACACGGAAAAACTACTGCGCACGCCATACCAGAAGGCCATGGAGATCATGGCAACAATGACGATGATCCACCCGTAGTATACACCCAAGAAGTCTGCTATTCTCTTCCCTGCGCTCATGTTTCAACACCCGGATCAGGAGTGGGAGTAAGGTCTTTCTATTGGCAAAGAGGCGGAAAAGCAAGCAAAAACAAAAGATGTTCCGAATGAGTTTCGCAATTGACACTTCCGGCAGTCTTTACTATCTACATTAAAGGTATCCGCCCAACCGACAGAGTTTTGAGGAGCATCAAGGGAAAGGGCGCAGGAAAATCCCGCGGCCAAGAGTGGCCAGGTGAGCGACACAGACAGGGAGGGATGAGCTAAGTGCTGGAGGGTTTTGTCCCATATCCGGAATCATTTGTGGAAAAGTACAGGAGAAAAGGGTACTGGATCGACAGGACCCTGGGAGAAGAATTCGAGATCAGTGCAAAAAAGCATGCGGGACGCGCCGCGCTGGCCTCTAGGGGCCAGGTCGTGACATACGGAGAACTGGAGGAGAAGGTCAATCGGTTGGCCCTGCATTTTGTTGAGTTGGGGTTGAGGACCTATGATAGGGCCGTACTCCAGCTTCCTAATGAACTGGAATTTGCCTTCTGCTTTCTTGCCCTGGTAAAAGTAGGCGTGATTCCCATAATGGCCTTACCCGCCCACAAGGAAGCGGAGATCTCCTTTTTCGCCGATTTCACCGGGGCCAGGGCCCACTTTGTTCCGTCTCGTTTCAAGGACTCGAATCATCAAGATCTGGCAGCAGCGATTCGGGAGAAGTGTCCTTCCCTGGAATATACATTTGTCTCGGGTGATGGGGTGCGAGAAGGGTTTGTTTCTGTTTCCCGGTTACTCAGCGACAGGATTGAGGAAAGGGTTGCCATCGATTCACTGGACAAATATCGGCCCGACCCCTAGAGCCTGCCCTATTCCAGCTATCGGGGGGAACCACCGGGGTGCCGAAGATTATTCCCAGGACCCACAATGATTATGCCTTGAATTTCAAAGGGGCTGCCGAGATAACGGGGATAACCGAGGACTCGGTGATGGGGATCGCCATCCCTGTCAACCACAATTTCGCCCTGTCCAGCCCCGGCATCCTGGGAACTCTGGTCAAAGGGGGCAAGACGGTCCTCATTCCTTCTACAAAGACAGATCTCGTCCTTGACACGATAGAGAAGGAGCGAATAACCGTCATGCCGACACCTCCTACCCTGCTGATAAGGTGGATGAACTCGGCGGAGCTCGGAAAATATGATATCAGCTCTCTGGAGGTAGTCCTGGCGGGAGGGGCCAAGCTGAATCCTGAAGTGGCAAGGAGGGTCAAGCCCCTGCTGGGATGTGACTTTCACCAGAACCTGGGGATGGCGGAAGGCATGCTCTTCTGGACACGGAGAGATGATCCTGAAGATATCCTCCTCAATACCCAGGGGGCACCCATGTTCGATGATGAGGAGACAAGGGTGGTGGACGAGAACGACGAAGATGTGTCTGCCGGGGAGATAGGTGAGCTTCTCGTAAGGGGCCCCTACACCATAAGGGGCTATTTCAACTCGCCCGAATACAATAAAAAGGCCTTTACCGAGGATGGGTTCTACAGGACGGGGGACCTTGTCAGATTGTACAGGGACCGGTATGTGAGTGTCGAAGGCAGAGTCAAGGATACGATCAACAGGGGAGGAGAAAAGATCAGTGCGGAGGAAGTCGAAAACCACATCCTGGCCCATCCCAAGGTCAAGGAGTGTGCCCTTGTGGCAATGCCGGATCCGGAATTGGGGGAGAAGGGGTGTGCCTTCGTGGTGACCAATGAAGGTCAAGGACTTGATTTAGAGGAGTTGATCCGCTTTCTCAAAGAGGACAGGAACATAGCGGTGTTTAAGCTCCCGGAACGCTTGGAATTGGTCAGGGAAATTCCCACGACAAAGGTGGGCAAGGTGGACAAGAAGGAACTCAGAAGGATCATTGCCGAGAGGCTTTTAGGTTGAATGCCTGATGGAAGAGTAACTTTGACGAGGACCCATATCTCCCCATGAAGGTCTTTATCACATCCAATTTTGTCATCCCGGGATTGGGAGACAAGGAGAGCGTCGAGTTCTCTGCCTCCCGGGTGACGCTTGGTGAGTTGTTTGAAAGGCTCACCGAGGTGGCGTCGGGGCGGGTGGATTATCTGGAACCGGAAACCGGGCAATTGAACACCGAAGACTATCAGGTGGAGATCAATGGCTGGCCATTCGAAGGCCTAAAGGAAGGTCTGGACTACTTGCTTCAGGATGGTGACAGGGTCAGTATCTATATCATGCCCATTGGAGGAGGATAAGAGGTCCCCCGAGGGGACAGCCCAACATCCCCATTTCGGCCCTTCGAAGGGATTCCCGTTTCCCTCTGGTTTGGAATCTCCTTGAAGGGCTGAGGTGTTATGGGGTAGGGTTTTAACAGGCTGTTGCCCAAAATGCGACAAGACTGGTGGATAGCCCATTGGGAGGTCTTTTCACAAGGCTCAATCAAATTCCTCCCAGACACTAGGAACGGCACCAAACATTCAATAGAAGTCCTCAATTGCCCCAAAAGATGATTTCTACCGGAGCCTCACCTCTTCTGTGCCTGCTCGAGACGACTATGGGAGTTATGGGGGCGCACAGAAGCTGAGGTCGAATATTGAGCCTTGTGAAAAGACCTCCCAATGGGCTACAGAGTGATCCCATGGCCCCCTTTCGGGAACAAAGCGCATGAAACCATTTGGGCAACAGCCTGTTGATAATGGTCACGAGAGAAGGAGATATTGATGGAACAACTCAAAGTGGTTGGTAAATCAGTTGAAAGAAAAGACGGCAGGGCCAAGGTCACGGGCAGGGCGCGGTTTGCAGGCGATCTTGTTGCCCCGGGTATGCTCCATGGCAAGATCTTGAGGAGCCCCATTGCCCACGGAAATATCCTCAATATCGATACGAGCAAGGCCAGGGCCCTTCCAGGTGTGATGGCCGTGATCACGGGCGAGGATTTCCCGGGCAAGCCTTACGGTACAAGACCCGACACCAGGGATCAGCTTCCCATGCCCATTAGCAAAGTCCATCATTTTGGCGAGGGAGTGGCTGCGGTGGCTGCCATTGACGAGGA
This sequence comes from Deltaproteobacteria bacterium, assembly GCA_019308745.1. Classification (GTDB taxonomy): domain Bacteria; phylum Desulfobacterota; class DSM-4660; order Desulfatiglandales; family HGW-15; genus JAFDHO01. The sequence goes on along the minus strand of JAFDHO010000077.1, from coordinate 7,439 downwards.
TACGGCAGAAGAGGCCCTTGATCTCATAAGGGTGGATTACGAAGAACTGCCTGTGGTCCTGACCGCTGAAGACGCCCTCAGACCAGGGGCCCCACCGGTGAACGAGTTCAAGGAGACCAACCTTGCATACTACTCAGATTTTGTCTTTGGTGAGGTTGAGGAGGGATTCAAGAAGGCGGACTACATCCGGAAGGAGACCTTCACGTCCCAGCGGGTCACGGTGGGGTTTATCGAACCCCATGCCTGTCTCGCCGAGGTGGACCCGAGCGGGAGGGTCCTCTTTCAAGGGTCGAAGCAGAGCCCCTATATTACCTGGCGCCACATGTGCAGGGCCCTCGACATACCTCTTTCCAAGATGAGGATAGTAAATCCCTTTGTGGGGGGCGCCTTCTCGGGAAAGCACGATCCCTTTGACGTGGATTTTGCAGCAGTGAGGCTGGCACAGATAACAGGCAGGCCCGTCAAGATCGTGCTGAACTACGACGAGGTGCTTGCCGCCTACAGGCAGAGAAACGCAATGGATGCCCGGCTGAGGTTGGGTGTGAAAAAGAATGGCGCGATCACCGCGCTGGAGGCAAACTGCGTCCTGGAAGGCGGGCCCGTTTGCGGGATCGGTCCGTTCAACATCTACTATTTCGGTGCCTTCTTGAACATACCCTACAGGATACCTGCAATAAAATACCACGGCGAACTGGTCTACTCAAACAGGGCCCCCTGCGGCACGGTGAGGGGGCAGGAGATCGTACTCGCACAGTTCGCCCTGGACTCCCTTCTCCACATGGTGGGAGAGGAGATCGGGGTCGATCCCGTGGAAATGAGAGTCGTCAACGCCGTGCCCGACAACTGGACCACGGCCAATGGGATCGTGGTGGATGTCTCCGGTCTTTCGAGGTGCATTGAAAAATCAGCCGAGATAATCGGGTGGAAGGAGAGCAGGAAGCAAAGTGGAAGAGGACGCGGAATAGGTTTCAGTTGCGCGTCCCACCCGTCAGGCCCGAGGCTGGGCGGTCATTTCGGGTCGTCGGTCGTGCTCAAGCTCGTTGAAGACGGAAAGGTCATCGTAACCCACGGTGGGACTGAGATAGGTCAGGGATGCAACACCGTCTTCTGCCAGATGGTCGCTGAAGTGCTGGGTCTCCCCATAGAAGACGTGGAGCAGGGAGTGAGCGATTCGGACACCACCATCTTCGATTCCGGGATGTTCGGTGATCGGTGCACTTACTGGGACGGCAATGCAGCTATCCTGGCCGCGGAAGACCTCAAAAGGCAGCTTGCCGAGATCGCCGCCAAGGAGTTGAACGTGGACCCGAAAGACCTCTGTTTCGAAGACCGGCGGATCTACGTAAGGGATCAACCGGAGAAGGGGATTGGTTTCCTGCTTGCCGTGAGGAAGGCATACTATGAGAAGGGGGCTCCCCTCTATGGCAGAGGCTACTGGGCGGCTACGGACATTGATATTGTTGACTGGAAGACGGGTAAAGGGAACCTGGCCCATGGTTTGGACTTCATCGCCACGGCCATCGAGCTGGAAGTGGACAGAGAGACAGGTCAGGTGACCCTCTTGAGATCAGCCCACGGCGATGACGCGGGGCAACCCATCAATCCGCTCATGCTGGACGGGCAGGTCATCGGGGGCAGCACTCACATGATCGGCCACGGCCTCCTGGAGGAATCACTCTACGATGAAAGGGGACGCTCCTTGAACTGTTCCTGGAGGGACTACAAGCAACCCACCAGCATGGACGTACCCTTTGAAGCTATCGTCGAGCACATCCACACCCGCGACCCGTATGGTCCCTTTGGTGCCAAAGGGGCGGGTGAGGCAAGCTCCTGTTCCACCCTCGCGGCAATTGCCAACGGCATCTACGATGCCGTTGGGGTGAGGATCAGGGACCTGCCCATTACGCCCGAAAAGATCCTCAAGGCCCTGAGGGAAAAGGAGGGCAGATAATGTTTGTCAAGAGACTACCTCGGTTCGAATACTTCGAGCCATCGTCCGTCAGGGAGGCCCTGGAAGTCCTCCGTGCCCATCGGGGACAGTGCAGCCTCATTGCCGGGGGGACGGATCTCTTGGTGTCCATGAAAAAGCGGGAAAGGGTTCCTGCCCATTTGGTCAATCTCAAGGGCATCGATGAGCTCAAGGGGATCCACTACGACGATAACAAGGGACTGAGGATAGGATCCCTTGCGACCCTTGTGGAGATAGCGGACGAGAGGGTGGTAGAGGAGGCCTGTCCCATGCTCAAGGATGCAGCAGAAGTCATGGCCGCTCCCCAAATAAGGAGTCTGGGAACCATAGGCGGGAACCTTTGCAGCGCTTCCCCGTCGGCGGATACCGCCCCCCCCTTGATCGCATCGGGCGCGTCAGTAAGGATAATAGGCCCCCAGGGGGAAAGGGAATTGCCGGTTGAGGAATTCTTCAGGGGTCCTGGGGAATCGGTCCTGGAGGACACGGAGATATTGTCTCACATTTTCATCCCCGCCCCTCCGGGAAACAGCGGGACGGCCTACCTGAAACTGATGCGAAGGGGCGCCATGGACTTGGCCATCGTAGGGGTCGCTGTCTATCTGGAACGGGGAGGTGAAACGGACCTTTGCAAGAGGGCGTGCATCGCTCTGGGGGCGGTGGCGCCAACGCCAATGAGGGCCCTTAGGGCTGAGGAGGTCCTCAGGGACAAGAAGATTGACAAGGCCCTGACCAGGGAGGCAGGGCGGATTGCATCGGAGGAATCAAGACCCATTGATGACGTGAGGGCCTCCGAGGCCTACCGGAGGTCAATGGTGGAGGTGTTGACGCAAAGGGCGATAATGAAGGCCCTGGACAGGATAGGGACAAAGGCCAGCTAAAGGGGGAAGCGACACATGAAAGAAGCAGATGTAGAACTGAATGTAAACGGAGTCAAATACAGGCTGAGGGTGGAGCCCCGGAGGACCCTCGTTGAAGTTTTGAGGGAGACATTGGGGCTGACGGGGACAAAGAAATCCTGCAACGAGGGAGAATGTGGCGCCTGCACCGTACTCATGGACGGACTTCCGGTTGCCTCGTGTCTGGTCCTGGCCGTTGATGCCCAGGGTAGAGAGGTGGTGACCATCGAGGGGCTATCAAAGGGTGAGGAACTCCATCCCATCCAGGAATCGTTCCTGAAGCACGGTGCCATACAATGCGGATTTTGCACACCCGGCATGGTAATGGCCGGCAAGGCCCTCCTGGACAGGAACCCCAGGCCTACATTGATTGAAGCCCGAAAGGCCGTGTCCGGGAACCTGTGCCGGTGCACCGGATACCAACACATCATCAATGCGATCCTTGGGGTCTCGGGTCAGTTCTAGCCAAACCGACCGCTTCTTCTTGTGGGCATGGCAAGATTCTGAGGATTCAGAGGGAAGAGGAGGAGTTGGACTAAGAAGGTTAGGCGGCTTCGGCAAGTTCGTCTTTTCACAAGGCTCAATATTCGTCCTTACCTTTTCTTGCGCCCCCATAACTCTTATAGTCGTCTCCTGACAGGCACAAAAGAAGGAGGCTCCGGTGGGGATGATCTTTTGGGGCTATTGGGGCCTTGTATTGAATGTTTGGTGCCGTTGCCAAAGTCTGGGAGGAATTTGATTGAGCCTTGTGAAAAGACCTCCCAAGGGGCTACATGCGGCTCTGATACGCCCCCATTCGGTAGCGAAAATTAGAAGGTTTTGGGCAACAGCCTGCCTAAAAGGGACCCCAAAAGAAAACAGGGCCTATCCGTTCTGTTCGTGTGTTTTTAGATGGACGATGGTGGCCCCCCAACCCGATGGGCCGCTGTCCAGGCTAAAGTGGAGGACCATGGGACTGTCTTCAAGGAATTTATGCACCGTCCTCCTCAAGGCCCCCTTCCCTTTCCCGTGGATTATCCTCACCTCGCGGATACCCTTTTCCAGGCATGCCCTGAGATATTCATCCACTACGGACGTCACATCTTCGGGGGAAAACATATGGAGGTCCAGGGACCCGTCTATGGGAATGGATACTTCTTCCATGACAACTACCCGACTCAGGTCTGGATCCTTTCCAGGTTCACCTCGTCCTCGAAATTCTCCCGCAGTTCCTGCTCCAGATCTCGGAGGCCCTCCTCGGTCTCAACTTCTACCACGAGTTCCCGTTCATCCAGAAGCTTTAAATAACCATGTCTTTTGACGACCTCGATGACCTTTTTCACGTCTGCCGTGACCCAACCCTTCATTCTCAGGACCAGCTCCTCCCCTTTAAAGGCCCTTTCGATGGTGAGGTCCACCCTCCTTTCCTTTGCATCCCAGCCAATTATGGCCGGTTTGACCAGGATGGGAGACACGGGATCATGCATGGCAGCGCACTTGAACCACAACCTTGAACGAATCATCGAGCTTCCTCCATCGTCCTCATGACAGACGGATGCCCAAATCATTTGAGGCAGTTGTCCAAAACACAATGAAGATGGTGCTACACACTGATCCTCTGGTCCCCCTTTTGGGAACAAAACACATGAAATGATTTGAGCAACGGCCCGTCAAAATTTCACCTTCGGGACCTCCTGGCGTTCCTTTGGGACCTCGAAGAAAGTCGCCTTTTCAAAACCGAACATACCTGCAATGATATTTGTCGGAAACTGCCGGATCTTTATGTTGTAGGTCTTGACCGCCTCATTGTACCGGCGTCTTTCCACGGCGATACGGTTTTCCGTGCCGGCCAGCTCATCCTGCAAGCGGATGAAGTTTGTGTTTGCCTTCAATTCAGGGTAGCGTTCCACCACGACCAGTAGGCGGGCCAGGGCAGCAGAGAGGGAGTTGTTGGCCTGGATCTTCTCGCCGATGCTCCCGGCGGAGGCCACCTGGCTGCGGGCCTTGGTGACCTGTACGAAGACCTCCCTCTCGTGGGCGGCATAGCCCTTTACGGTTTCCACGTAGTTGGGTATGAGGTCGTAGCGTCGCTGCAGCTGGTTTTCCACCTGGGCCCACGCGGCCTTTACCGACTCGTCCATGGAGACCAGGGTGTTGTAGGTTCCCTTCAGGTAAAAGAAAGGTATAACCACGATAACCACTATAATGGCAATGATGATCAAAAGGGTCTTTTGCTTTTGTCCCATTTCAACCTCCAAGGGTGTCCACACTTTTTGAAAGCCTGCGTATTTCTTCAAGGTAATGACCGAAGAGGCCGATCATTTCCTCCTTGCGTGGTTTATTGCGCTCTTCCGCTATGTCCAGGAGATTTTGGAAGAGATCCTGGTTGAGGTCAAAGGTCCTGCAAGTGGCGGCAAGGAGGTGCCTCCTGTCCCTGGCCATGTCCTCCCCCTTCAAGAAGAGGAGTGCCCTAAAAAGGGCCAAAAAGGCACGCATAGACTGAGAAATAACATCCCTGAGGACGCTCATTTTTCCTGAAGATTCCAGAAAAGCCTCCCTCAGCAAGAGCAGTTTTCCTTTGATCTCCCGCTCGCACTGGAGTCTCAGGAATTCGGGTTTGAAGGTGAGATCCTTCAGCACGTCCACACCGTATATCAGGACGTGATTATGTTGGAAATTCAGATACTCTACAGGAAAGGTGTCCAGGGATGTCTCGATGTAATGCTCCGTAATAAAGAGGGGTACGGAGACGCGGCGCTTTCGCCACTTGGACACGGTCCCAAAGGCCCGATCCAGGCGGCCGATGCCCTCCTCGGACAGGACGATCATGAAATTGATGTCGGATGTGCCGGGGCGATATTCTGCCCCTGCCGCACTCCCATAGAGGATGATGCTGATCAGGTCCTCGTTGAATAGGCCTTGGTAATCTTTTGTAATTTCTTGGAATATCTCTTGTGGCTCTCTAGGCGCCTTGCCCATGATGCCTCCTTCCTGCTCCGTGATTCTCAGAAAAGGGTAGCAGGTGGTCAAAAGCTGCCGCCGGCGCCGCCGCCTCCGCTCATGCCACCGCCGAATCCGCCGAAACCACCTCCAAACCCGCCAAAGCTTCCTCCAAAACCTCCCCTGCTGTAACCCCCGCCAAAACCTCTGCCCCCCATCAAGAGGGGCAGAAAGAAAATCCATGATCCCCCGCGACGTTTGGAGCCAAACATGAAGAAGAGGATGATGAGTATAAGGGGTATAAGGGAAAACCCGGACCGAGATCCCTTCCTTTGAGGTGCCTTAATGGGTGTGGCCCCGGTCAGCTTCACGCCCGCGTCCTTGGCGATAACCTGAGCGATGGCCGTAATCCCCATGAGCAGCCCTTCCCCGAACCTGTTGTCCTTTAAGTAGGGGAGCATGTAGCGATCCCGGATTTCCCCGACCAGTCCGTCGGGGAGGATGCCTTCAACGCCGTATCCCGTCTCAATTCGCATCTTTCTTTCCTTGATGGTCAGAAAGACGAGGACGCCCTTGTCTTGACCCTTTTCCCCGATTCCCCAGGCGCTGTAAAGGCGGTTGGCATAGTCGTTGTATTCGGCGCCACCGATGTCCGGCATGGTCACTACGACAATCGGAACCCCCGTCTTTTGAAGGAGCTCCTGTGCGAGGCCGGCGATTCTTTGTTCGTAGTTGTCGGGGATGACATTGGCAAAGTCATTGACAAGCCCCCTTGGCTTGGGAAAGGGAGCCTGGGCGAGGGTGATGCCGGCGCCGACGATCCATAGGAACAAGAGCGCGACAGGAAGGGCCCTATAAAAGAGAACTCTCATCTCAACTAACGTCCTTTCAGCAAGATCAAGCGGGCAGCACCACCCATGGCATTGGTATTCCCGAAGATGTCGACGGAGCCGACTCGGCGGCCGTTTCTGTTGTAAACGTTACCGTCGGAATCCATGGATCCCAGGAGGGTGCCGAGCTGATTGTAGATTCTGCCGTCGGAGGCAATTTTCCCCACCACTCGGTCACTGATGTTATAGACATTGCCGGATTTGTCCGAGGAGCCTATTTTACGCCCGCTGATATTGAATACGTTACCTTGGGCATCAAAGAAGCCGATGGATCTTCCGCTGATGTTTAGCGCTCTACCTCTCTCGACAACTTCCTTTGAGTCCGGGGCCCTACCCGCAAAGGAATAGCTGATAGAAAGAAACACGAAGGGTAAGATCAACAAGAAAAGAAAAGGAGCAGGAGAGATGTATATAGTTTCTCCCAATTTCCTTCTTTTCAAAGGCATACCCTTTCCCCCTCTCAAAACATCTAATTATGACCACAGGTGGGTCCTAGAGGCAGCCAGACAAAGCAGGCGGCTGGTCGGAATCCGTATTAAATGTAACAATTGTTTTGGATATGAGCAAGCTTTTCCTTGGCAGGGGACACAAGAAAACAATTCCATCTGGATCAACATTTGATGAACTCGTAAAAAGTCAAAATTGAGATGGCGTAACATTTTAGCCGTTTGAAAAGCGATTCAGAGAACTCGGTGATGGACGAACGGGGGTGATGATGCCTTTTCTTGCGTTCCGAGCCTCCCGGGCTGGTCTTTTCTGCGACTT
>JAFDHO010000076.1 GCA_019308745.1 Deltaproteobacteria bacterium | reverse complement strand
AGTCGCAGAAAAGACCAGCCCGGGAGGCTCGGAACGCAAGAAAAGGCATCATCACCCCCGTTCGTCCATCACCGAGTTCTCTGAATCGCTTTTCAAACGGCTAAAGTGTTACCATTCCCGGAAGGGCCAGAGTCTTCTGCTACTCTGTAAGGCCGGCTCAAATTCCCACGATATCCCTTATCTCCATAAGATCAGAGACGTGGAAATCCGCATCCAGAGCCCTGTTCTTGTAAGCGACAAAGGGAACAGCGGCAGATCTGGCCGTCCGTGAATCCAGGACCGAATCGCCCACATAGATCACCTCACGGGGGGAGAGATGGAAGGTATCAAGGATCCTGAAAAGAGACTCGGGGTGGGGTTTGGGCCTTTCAACGTCCAGCGAAGAGATGACAGCGGCAAAGTAGTCCGCAAGCCCAAAGGTCTCCAGGACCCTATCGATCGTGTTACTCCTGTTGGTGGCGACCGCCAGTTTGAAACGGGGCTTCAATGCCTCAAGCAAGTCTTTCAACCCCGGCTCGGGGATCATGTCCTTGATAAAGGGAGTGTAGTCGAGATCCCTCTTGTAGGCAAGGGCCTGGTCAACATAGGGGGTCCCTCGAAAGATGTGCCTGATGGCCTCATCGGCCGTGTGCATGTGGACATAATCTATGGCCGATTCGTCGAGCAGGGGAAGACCGAAGTGATGGCGGAGGTGGTTGTAGAAATTGATGTTGGCCTGGCGGGAGTCGAACATCACGCCGTCGCAATCGAAGATCACCGCACCTATTCTTTTCCTTGCATTCATGATATGTTTTATGTAAATCCATTACCGACATGTTGATCGTTGGCTTGTAGTCTATCGGAGAACGGGCAGGGTGTCAAATGCTACATTGGAAGCTGGGAAGTTGAGTGTGATAAATGGGACAAGTCAAGGCGAAAATTCTAAGACAGACTGTTGCCAGGGGCATCAGCTTTGAGAAGGAGTCATGGAAGTAAGGACGGATTATCTGGTCATAGGGACCGGTATCGCGGGATTGAGTTTTGCGCTCCAGGCGGCAAAATCAGGGAGCGTAGCTATTTGTACGAAAAAGGGGAAGACGGAGACATCCACGAACTATGCTCAGGGCGGTATTGCCTCTGTCTTTGATCCGGAAGACAGCCTGGAGCTACACATTGAGGATACCCTGAGGGCAGGGTGTGGTCTCTGCAACGAGGATGTCGTCCGGATGGTCGTGAGGGAAGGACCTGACAGGGTCAATGAACTCATTTCCTTTGGTGTGCATTTTTCCCAGAGGCAGGGAGATGATCAAGGGCTTGACCTGGGTATCGAAGGGGGCCACACCAGGAGGAGGATCGTCCACACCAAAGACCGAACAGGCCAAGAGGTAGAGCGGGTTCTTCTGGACCGGGTAGAAGACAACCCCAATATCAAGATATATGAAAATCATGTGGCCATTGATCTCATCACAAAGTCCAAGATGATCAAGAAGGGCATTTTGACCAAGGAAACCAGTGAGACCTGCTGGGGGGCCTATGTGCTCGACGCGGAAGGAAACCGGGTCTTGACGTTCCTTGCTCGTATTACCGTACTGGCCACAGGTGGTGCAGGAAAGGTCTATCTTTACACCAGCAATCCGGACATTGCCACGGGGGATGGTGTGGCAATGGGTTATCGGGCAGGGGTAAAGGTGGCCAACATGGAGTTTGTTCAATTCCATCCCACGTGCCTCTACCACCCCAAGGCAAAGAACTTCCTCATCTCCGAGGCGGTTAGGGGTGAGGGGGGGATTTTGCTGGACAGGAAAGGTAACCCCTTCATGGAGAAATATCATCCCATGAAGGAACTTGCCTTCAGAGATATCGTCGCCAGATCCATTGACCTGGAACTGAAGAAGAGCGGTGACCCCTGCGTCTATCTCGACATCAGCCATAAACCGGCCGCCTTTGTCAAGGAGAGGTTTCCCCATATATATGAGACATGCCTTGAATACCAGATAGACATCACAAGGGAGCCCATTCCGGTTGTGCCGGCGGCCCATTACATGTGCGGCGGCCTCTTGACGGATCAGGACGGAAGAACCAGCATAGACAATCTTTTTGCCATAGGTGAGGTGGCCTGCGCCGGGCTGCACGGAGCCAATCGTCTGGCCAGTAACTCACTCCTGGAGGCCCTTGTCTTTGGAAGGCGCGCCGCGGAAAGCTCGGCCAGGGTCCTGGGCGACAACAAAAAGATCCCCTTGCCCACTCCTCCGGAGTGGGATCCGGGCAGTGCCACGGATAGTGAGGAGATGGTGGTCGTCACGCACAACTGGGACGAAATCCGTCGCTTCATGTGGAACTACGTGGGGATCGTCAGGACCAATAAACGTCTGGCGCGGGCGATGAGCAGGGTGAAGATTATTCAGGATGAGATCAAGGAATACTACTGGAATTTCATAGTTACGAGGGACCTGCTGGAGCTCCGAAATCTGGCCATGGTTGCGGAACTGATAATAACATGCGCCTCACTGAGGAAGGAGAGCCGTGGCCTTCACTACAACCTGGATTATCCCTCCCAGGACGACAGGCACTGGAAACGAGATACGGTCATCTGGCTCTAGTACTCCCGGTATCGACTCCGGTAAGAGAGATCCGGGGATGCTTCTTCTTCCTTCTCTCTTCTTCCGAGGTCAACCCAGGTCTTCAGCACGGCATAGAGGATCCCACAGCCCACGATTCCCAGGGCCAGGTAGAGGAGTCCCATAAAGATAAGGTAATCGATATTCCATTGCCATTCAAAGGAAAGCGGTGTCATGTCCAATACTCCATATTGTCTTTAGCTGAAAAAAACATGGCACGCACAGTATGCCACTGTCGCCCCACTCGTCTCCGGCTAGGCCTGGTTGAGTTCCCTTTCCTTGGGGAAGATGGGTAAATACCTATAGGAGACAGAGAAGAGGAGAAATCCGTAACCGATGATGGCCAGGGAGATCCCCCATTCCTGCCAGGTAGGCACGTAACTCCAAAACCTGTCAAAGGGCATCACCGGGATCGCAAGGGTCACAACAATGAATACGAAGCGATTGAGCACGATTCCCGTACAGGTCATGAGGCACCCGATGACCAGCCAAGTCCCGTTCTCCCTGGCCTTTGGGATGAGCAGGATGATGGCCGGCACGACGCCAAAGACGAAGATTTCCGCTACCACGAGCCAGATCCCGTAGGGGCCTTCCCTGTAAAAATCCATAAATTTCAGCCCCGCCCTCGGGATAATATCATAGATCCATGCCAGGGTGTCCCCGATCTTGAAGACCATGTAAAGGGCAAGGAGCCACGCCGATATCTTTGCCAGGAGTTGGATGGCCCTGTCCGGGACCAGCTTTTTCCGGGTGATCGCCTCGGTGAGCTTCGTGCACAGGATGGTAAAGCAGGGTCCGGCAGCGATGGCCGACAGGATAAAGAGGAAAAAGGTGGTCGGCCATATGTAGAAATCCCACCTGTCGGCAAAGGGTCTGGCATACATGACACCGAACATCCCGCCCAGGGAGCCCTGGTGAAAGAAAGAGAGGAAGGTCCCTGTCGCTGCAAACACGGCCATGATATGGTGGAGGTTATGGCCGAAGATGTGGAAGTCCTTCACCTGGTCCAGCTTCCGGTTCTCCAGAATAAGGGGGAGGTATTCAATGGCAAGGACGCCCAGATAGGCGGTGATACAGAAGGAGACCTCTGTCAACATGGAGTGGACATTGGCATGCCAGAAGATGAACCATCCCCTCACGGGCTGACCAATGTCTATTCCCAGCATGGCAATGGCGCCAGAGTAACAAATGAAGCCGACGATCACGGCCGCATTGATGACGTCCTTCAGCTCCTTCTTGCCTATGATGTAAGTCAGGAAACCTGTGAAAAAGGCCCCGGCCCCCAGCGCGATGACCGCAAGGTCAAAGACGATCCACAGGGCAAAGGCGAAGATGTTACTCATGTTGGTCTGGTTCAGCCCCTTAAAGAGACAGAGAAAGGCGGACACGCCCCCGTAGGCCAGGAGCCCCAGCCACGGGAGAGTCCACAAAAAGAAGGTCTTGGGCGAGCATCTCTTGAGGCCTTCCGGTATCAGCGCTGAATCCATCTATCTTCCTCCTTGGATAACCCTTCCGTTTACCCGGTTGTCCTTGTCAATTCCTTGAATTCGCCGGGCAGGAAGTTGTCTGCCAGGTTTCTGACCCACGCCCGGGTGGAAATGTAATAGACCTTGGGTTCGGTCCCAAGGCGTTCCAAGAGTCTGAAGGCATTCGGGTCCTTGATGAGCTTTGAGACCCGGTGGGCCGGATTGTTCAGGTCCCCGAAGGTAATGGCCTGGGCCGGACATACCTCGGCACAGGCGGTAACGTATTCGTGCTCCTCGAGCTCCCTTCTCCCCTGGGCATAGGCCCTGTTCTTGGCCCTCATGAGACGGTGGTGGCAGAAGGAGCATTTTTCCACCACGCCCCTCATGCGAACGGAGACCTCGGGGGACAGGGCCCTCTCCATGCCCTTGGAAAAGGGCTTTGCCAGGGAAAAACCGTCGTACCAGTTGAAATATCGAGCATGATAGGGACAGGCAGCCTGGCAGTACCTGCACCCGATGCATCGGGAGTAGATCTGGCTCACGATGCCCGTATGAAAATCCATCTTGGTGGCCGTGGGCGGGCAAACCGAGACGCAGGGGGTGTGATGGTGGCAGTGCATGCAAGGCCTCGGCAGGTAACAGACCTCCGTGAAGGGGAAGGGTCTGCCATTGGTCAGCTCGAAGATCTGTATCCAGGTGATGCTTCGCTCCTTGTCCGATTCGTCGGCACGTACCGTGACATTGTTTTCAGAGGCACAGGCAACCATGCAGGTACCGCACCCAGTGCACCTGTCCAAATCAATGACCATGCCGTACTTGTAGTTCCCTTTTTCCTCTTTCATTGTCTTCCCCGTGTGACCTATTCAAGTAATCATCATAGCGCTAACGTCGTATGAGTCTAAGCCCTCAGGATTTTGACCCTGGTATCCCACCAGGTCACCGCGCCGCTGAGGGGATCTGTTCCGCAGGAGACAATTTCCATGGGATTGACTCCCTTATCCTTCTGGAAATCATCATAGGCCCGGTGCCCCAGGCCCAGGGGGAGATAAACGACCCCGGGCATGGCCCCGGTGAAAAGATTCACCCTCACCCTGAGCCGTCCGACAGGAGATTCAAGGATGACCCTGTCCCCCTGCCTGAGGTCATAGAGGGCGGCGGTCTCGGGATTGATGTCAGCAAAGGATTCCTTCTTCCTCAACTGATGATCGAAGAGGGTCTTGTAGAGATAGGGCGGGGTCGGGACCCAACCGCTTGAGAGGTTGATCATTTCATAGGGGACCAAAAGGAGTGGATAGTCCTCATCTACCCGGGAAGGCGAAGGCTCGTAATGGGGCATGAAGGCCTCGTCACCCTTTGTAGTGACATGGAGCTTCCCAAGGAGGGACTCACCAGGAGATGCGCCGGGATACTCGGCCACCGCCCTTTCGATCTCTTGGCTGTAAAACTCCAGTTTGCCGCTCGGGGTCTGGAAGATCGCGTCCCAGTTGCCAAATTCATGAACCGGGCGGTACCAGACTCCCCCTGATTTCAGATTCTTCCACATCTCATCAAAGGAGCCGTAATCCTTCTTCGGATAAGGACCCCTTTCCATCATCTTCCAGGGCGGCCTGGACCCGTCGTACCTCGTAAGCCCCTCTCCTCCGTGCTCATAAAGCCCTCTTGCCCGGTCCATCAGGAAGTCCTGGAGATTCTTCCAGGGAAAGGACCTCCCAATGGACCCCCCGAGCGCCTTGGCCAGGTCAAGAATCACCTCTGCGCTGTCCCTGGTGTCATAGAGGGGCTCCACTACCGGCCTCCCCAGGGCGTACAAGGGGTACTGGAGGCCGGAGGGCCAGAAGATGTCATGGGTCTTTTCCAGGGAGGTGTGGTCGGGCAGGACAAGGTCTGCCATGGTCGAGCTCTCATCCCGGAAGGGGGAGAAGCTGACGATATAGGGGATCTTTTTCATGGCGCTCCGGATGGTCTTACAACCCGGGAGGTCATGGATCGGATTGGCCGAGAAGAGGAGCAGGGCATCCACGGGAGATGCATCATTATTGATAACGGCATCCACAAGATTGTTGATCAAGGAAGGGCTGAAGGGGAACTCCGGGGTTCCGGCCCTGTCGATAGGCGTCTTCCTCAGTCCTTCAAGGGCGATTTGGTCCAGTTCGACGTCAGGCACATTGAAGAAGGAGTGCGTGTCTTGGATCAGCACACCCCCCGGCTGGTTGATATTGCCCTTAAGGGCATTCAGAGACTGGATGGCCATGATCTCATAGAGATTGCCGTTGAGGTCTCCCTTGCCCTTACCACCGAGGGCGATGGCCCTTCTGGAGCGGGCAAAGTCCTTTGCAAGAGAGACGATATCTCTGGCCCTCAGCCCCGTAATCTCTGCAACCAGGCCGGGAGCATATTTTTGCTCCAGGACCCTTCGAAATCCCACGTGGCTTTTACCGTCGGAATCCTTCCAGTCGTTGAACCCGAAGGTATGTTTCTCCACAAAGGCCTTGTCGTAGAGCCCTTCCTTGACCATGACGTGGGCGATTCCCAGGGCGAGGGCGGCTTCGGTTCCGGGTCTTGGAGCCAGCCACCGATCGGCCTTGGAGGCCGTTTTCGAGGCACGGGACTCGATCTGGACTATCTTGACCTTGCCTTTCAGGGGTGGGCTGTGCCATAGGCCCCAAAGGTTGAGCATCCTCCCGGGCGCCCCCCACCCTTCGATGAGCCCGCAGCCAAAACTCAGGATAAAGTCCGCGTTCTCGAGGTCGTAGGAAACGGGGCCCTCATAGCCCATCATGAGGCTATTGGCCGTGGTGATTGTGTCTTCGAAGGTTGGGATCCTGAGGACGTTGGGACTTCCAAGGGCCTTGAACAATCTGGCAACCAGAAGGGATAGGGAGGATCCAGAAGGATTCCCGTCAATAGCCACAATGGATTCCGGACGTCCCTCTTTTCTCAAGGAGAGGATTCTCCTGCCCAATTCCGATAGTGCCTCATCCCATGATATGGGGAGATATTTTCCTGAACCCCTCGGGCCCATCCGTTTCATGGGAGAGGTGAAGCGGATGTTTTCGTTGTAAAGGAGTTGTAAGGCTCCGGCCCCAATGGGGCAAATGCCTCCGGGATTGACCGGGTAGTCGGTGCGACCTTCGATTTTGACGGCACGATGGTCGACCTTACGTACCATGAGCCCGCACCCTCCAGGGCACAGCTGGCATAGGGCGGACACCTGAGTGAATGCGCCCACCGTAGGTTCGGGCAGCCAGGGCCAGTTCTGGGTCCAGATGGCGATGTCATCCGTGAGTTTCCAGGGAAGGGGTGACAGGTGGACTCCGGCCGCTCCCCCTACGAGCAGTTTTATGAAATTCCTCCTGTTGAAGGCTATGGCTTTTGTAAGGTTCCTTTTGTGAGATTCCATGTCGCATACCCTCTTATTTGTGGCAGACAAAACAGGCGTTATTTTCCTCTTTGCCGTTCTTGGTATGACAATCGGCACAGTCATCCATTTTCATGCTGTCCCAGGTATTCCTCTTGAAACCGGCTATGTTCTTCCCCCAGATGTTTATGCTGTAACCGGACAGGCGATTCCTCTTGAAGGTCGGCACCTCGTCCCTTTGGGCGTGATCCCCGTGGCAGGTTTCGCACTCTTGCTCCCCCATCTTAACGTGAGCTATGTGAGTAAAATAGACATTGTCTGGCTGCTTGGAGTAGACCAGCCAGGGGACTTCTCTTTTGTTGGCTACATAGGTATTCAGAAATCTTTCTTCTTCCGGGCTTTCACCCCAGGGCAATTCGGGGTCATCATGGCACTCCATACATTTTTCCAGCCCGGGAATTCCGACAAAGGTTCCGTCTCCCCGAAACCCGTGACAGTAAAGGCACCTCTCTTGGCCTTCCGTGCCTTCGAGGACATCAAGGATGTCGGGATCCGTGTGAGTTACGTGGCTGAAGTTAAGGGGCTGGTGCTGTTCCGAGTAGAGGGCCATGGGGAATAGGATCCACCCGAGGAGGAGAGCAGGGATGAGGCCGGCAACAAAATAGATCAAACCACTCTGAAACGGGTGCGATATAAGTTCACTATAGTAGGAAGTCAAGCGATCCAGAAGGACAATGACTGCCTGAGACAGTTTTATCCTGATGGAGGAAAGACCTCTATTTTCCATGTTTCGTCCTCTTGCAAAGTGTTTGATATTGCATGGTGAAAGGGCAATAGGTGTCTGGGTATTTACCTATTAAGCTCACCTTTGTCAAGGGAAAAACCTTCCAGGTTTGGCATTTGACAGGCCATAACCCGAGGGGTTGTCATGTGTCAGAGCCCTGAATAGGACAGAGAGAAAAGGGGGATGCTTTCGCGCCCTTGGAGACTGCCGGAGGAAGGTTCCAATGGGTGGGTGTTGTGAGGACCCGGCAGGGGTGTTTTCCACTGGGGTCACTGGGCAATTCATGCCACAAGAGGGTGCCTTGAGCCATTCGGCATGAGCCGTGTCTTACACGTGCCTATGGCACTCCGTCGAGGCAACGGGATGTGTCGGTGACCACGGGGGTCGTCACCCAAATTCGCCACAGGGGCTTTGCCTGCCAATAGGGCCTACCGGGGCATTCCGTAGAACCTCGGGTCATCCACCACGGTCTTGATGATTCGGACAACGGGCCGCCAAGGCATCATGAGAATCTTCTCATGCGTTTTCTGCGTCTCTTTGCCGCCTTTGCCTGCTTCTTCTTTTTCTGGACGCTGGGCTTATCATAGAACCTGCGTTCCTTTATCTCGGAGAAGAAACCTTCTTTGGTCAGTTTCTTCTTGAGGTCCTTAATGGCCTTTTCGATCTGATTGTCCTGCACGATAACTTTCATATAAGATATTCTCCCTATAATAGAAAAAAAGCATCTCCAGGAGATGCCCTTCCAAGCCTTACACAACGGGAATGATAAGACGGGGTGGTCTATCTCATAGCAACCTCCCCGTTTAGGATAACACGGTTCCCTTCTTTTCCTGAAGACATGGAGGCACTCTCGGGAGAGGGGATCGCAGGTATTATTGAAAGGACAGGCCTCTCACCATGGGTGAATTTCTTTACTGGTCCTGTCATAGTGGTTGATCACCCCCTTTCGGCGCTCCTGGCAAATCATTGCGATAGAAGCCTATTTATAGACATATGGGACCAATTGTCAAGGTATTTTCTCCAGGATTTCGCCGTCTTTCAACGTATCCTTTTCAAGAGGAGATGATGTATTCTATTTTGAGAGACTTGGTCCTTTGTGCCAGGTCAGAAACAAGGGCTTTGCCTTGGAATTTTGTTTCCAAAATCACAAATTCCAAGCACCAGATTACAAATAGAATTGGATCCTGCCTGGTTCGGAAGTGAACCTGGGTGAAAGAAGTGAAGTCTAGTTACGCCGGACAAGGCGTGCGACGGACTCCACATGATAGGTGTGGGGGAACATGTCCACCGGCTGCACCTCGACTATCTCGTAGTCCTGGCTCATGGCTCCCAGGTCCCTGGCAAGGGTGGTGGGGTTGCAAGACACGTAAACGATGCGGCCCACGGGCAGCTCCAGGACCTGGGACAGGATGTCCTTGTGCAGTCCCGCCCGTGGGGGATCAATGACCAAGACATCGGGGACCAACCTCAGACTCGGGAGAGTGTTCCTGATATCTCCGCAGATGAACCGGCAGTTGTCTATGCCGTTTTTTCGGGCATTCGCAATGGCGTCATTAACGGCACTCCTTTCCAATTCTAGGCCGATCACCTCCCGTGCGCTTCTAGATAGGAATACGGGGATGGTGCCGGTGCCGCTGTAGAGGTCAAGGACGACCTCAGAGCCGTCCAGTTGAGCATATTCCAAGACCTTGTTGTAGAGGACCTGCGCCGTCAAGGAATTGGTTTGGAAAAAAGAGTTTGCCGAGATCCGAAACTCGTAGGGTCCTATCCGATCGCGGATGATCCCTCCACCAAAGAGCACGACCTCCCTCTCTCCAAGGGCGATGGCAGCCCTCTTGGTGTTGATACTGTTGACCACGGTCTTGATGGAAGGATGGAGGCGGCGAAGGGTGTGGGCCAGGGGCTCGAGCATGCCCCTTTCCTCTCTTGCCGTGACCAGATTGACCATCCACGCGCCGTAGCTAAAGGAGGAGCGAAGGGTGAGAAACCTCCAGAATCCCTGGTGGCTCTTGAGTCCATAAACCGGAACGCCGCTTTCCTTCACAAGTCTCTTGACATCCTGAAGGATCCTGTTCCCTTCTTCTTCCTGGAGGAGACAGGCATCCAGGTCGATGACCTTGCTGAAGGTGCCCGGAATGTGGAGGCCGAGGGCCCAGTCCTTGCGGGTCTCACCTCGTCTTCTCTCAAATTCATCCGGCGGGTACCAGCGGCGGTCGGAAAAGGAGAATTCCATCTTGTTCCTGTAGGAGAATTGTCCTTCAGAAGGAATGGCATCATGGACCCGGACTCCTTGAAGGCCCCCGATCCGAGTCAGGGCCTCAAGGACATGCTCCCTCTTGTAGCGGAGTTGACGCTCATAGCGAAGGTGTTGCCACTGGCAGCCGCCGCAAAAGCCATGATAGGGGCATGGGGGCTCAATCCTTTCGGGCGAAGGCTCAATCAGCTCCAGGATCCTGGCCTCAGCATAGTCCCTCTTCTTCTTGACGATTCTTCCCAGGACCCTGTCTCCGGGAAGGCCGCCCTTGACAAAGAGGACATACCCATCCAGTCGAGAAACCCCCTGACCTCCATAGGCGAGCCTCTCCACGCATAGCTCAACGAGATCTCCCCGTTTTGGCGCCCGTGTTAACATGGTCCTTCTCTTTCACGAAACAATCATGTTCGGTTCGCCCAAAACCCCGTCGCTCGTCACTCCGACTCCGCATGACCTAAACCCTCTCCCCTATTCTTTGGACCGAGGCAACCGTGTTGCTGGTCTCAAAACGAGTTTTTCAAAGGTCTCGAGGTGACTCTCAGCAAGCTTCGAAAGGTAAAAGCCTGAAATCCCTTCCGGGGTCTTTTGGCCCGCCAGCAACGCTGGATTCCGTGTCTCATCCCGCTTTGCGGGGTTCGCCCGGAATGACGGGGAAGGCGAAGCTGGGACTTTTGCGAAGCCGTCATCAATGAAAGGGGATCTAGTCTTGGGTCAGCCAGAGCATCTGGGATACACCGCCGGGGGGCCCGGGTATCTCCGTGCTTCCCTCTTCACCGGCGCCCGTCATCTTTCCGCCCGCGCTCACGAGGCCCGCCGCCTTTTCACCCCTCATCATGACCCTGATCCCGGACGGGATAGAGCTTCCCCCCATCACCCGATAGGTATCCTGGATGGTCCGGATCTGCCTTTCAGGGACATCGTTTTCGGTGAAAAAATTCAAGGCCGAGGTGCCCCAGGAGAAGTCCAAGGCATAGATAAGGGCATTTCCCGCAGGGTTGCAGGGGTTCCCCAGGGTCGGTTGATAGGACGTAAAGAACAGGTTCTTGAAAAAGAGGGTGGGTTGGCTCAAGACGTGCTCCCCGGTGTGGTCAAAGGCCTCATTTGGGCATTCGCTCTGTTTATCGAGGGTCCTGTAGAATCCCTGGGCCTTCCCCTGAAGCAGGAGGTCCTTCAGGGCCTTCTGGAGAAGTTCATCGTCGCTGTCGTGGTCTCCATCTCCATCAGGGTCTGCGTCCAGGTCCAGTTCGTCGCAGGTAAGGTTCAAGAGGGCGCTTTCATCCGTGAAACGGTCCAGGTCCCGAATGGCGTAGAATCGATTGGAGATCATGGTGTAGCGGGGGTGGGCCCTGTCTCCGGTACCGAAGTAAAGGACTGGTCCTGGGGACCACTCGTTCCCGGCAAAGGAGACGTCCGGGGAATAGAAGGCCTTCCTGCCTCCATCTGATGGATCCAGGGAGGCTGAATCCGTATCGGTGCTGCCGCTTTGAAGGGTTGACCCGGGATTTGAGGCAAAAATCCTCTTGACGACCCACCTGGTGGACCGGGGGTCTCCGAAGGCACGCGCGGTATCTGCCTGGTAATCGTAGACGACCTTCCAGACCTGGGCATAGAGATCCGCGGCGTAGATGACGAGCTTGGTCTCGCAAAGGGGGATGACGGAAAGGTCGGCGGGAAAGGCGTACTTCATCATGGCGTATCTCTGATCCGTGCCGGTGGTGATGTCCTCGGTCTCGTCCCCGTCGGAATCAGCGTCTCCGTAAGTGGCCTTGAAGAGGAGGCTCCCGTCTTCCGCATCTACCACGAAGATGCCGCGCCCCATGGTGTCCTTGCCCGGGTTCCACCTGTCGTACCCCCCGCTCCCGCCGATGGTGACAGAGTGGAATTCCGCGGGGTCGCGGACACCGTTGAGGTTGTCGTCCGAATAGGGTTCCCCGGTGTCATAGACCCCGTTTCCGTTCACGTCCGTGTAAGTCTCTCCCCCGTAATACCTTCCGTCCTTGTCCGCATCGTCGAAGGCCTCGGGATATCCGTCTTCCAGGGGATCGTATCCTCCCCCAAACACGGCAACGGTGCGGGTCGTATTATCGGCAGTTCGGATCGAGGCGAAAAAGGGCTTGCTCCAGGTATAGCCCAGCTCCTCGAACCCGGGCGTTCCGCCCGATCCTCCCCGGATATGCCATTTCACGGACCAATTCTCGGGGTCAGGGTCGGTGACGTCCAGGGCCCAGTAACTCCTTCCTCCGCGCCTCTCCCCAAAGACGAGGGTCTTCGTGAAATACTCGGCCGGGTCCCGCTCTCCGTTGCCGTTCGCGTCATTGAATGTGGGGGACCGGAAGAGGCTCACGGGCCCGTCCACCATGTAGAGGTGTGTGCCGGGGTCAGCGAATTCCTTGAGCCTGGGGAGGAGGTCCCCGGGAACAAAGGCAAAGACTTCGTCACCCGCGCTGTACCCCTGGGACGGGATTTCCTGGTCCGTGAACACGTGGAGCATTCCGTCGTTGGAACCCACGGCGACGTAACGCCTCAGGGTGTTCCCGTTCTCATCCAGATAATCGACGATCCTCGGTTCCGAGTGGATGATATCACCCAGGATCCACTCCCTCTTGCCCGTGGGCTTTCCGGTGGTCTCATCGGCGTCAAAGGTGTAACCGTAAAGGAAATTGATGATCTTGAAGCGCATGAGGTCTGTCGTCACGTCCAGGTCCGCGTTGGTGATGTTTCCCGGGGTAAAGTCTACGAGACTACCTGCCTTGGAGGTCTTGATGTTCCGGAAGTCCAGGTAGGGACCCGAACCGGGGACGCGAATGGGGTCGGCACCCGGCATGGCATTCAGGAGGCGCTCACCTGCTCCGCCCTTGTCAACATCCCCGCCGTCACTGGTGGAAGACCAGAAGGAGGTGCTGGTGGGCTTGAAGGTCCCGTCACAGAGGCCGGCAATGGTGCCGTTCTTGTCCACGACGGTCCATTCCTGCTCTGTCCTGCCGCAGTCTGTCCTCGCGAGATAGTCCAGACCGTATTTCTTGAGGTTTCCCCGCCAGCAGGACCCGGCCATGGGCCGGAAGAAGGCCATGTAGAGGTCTTCCCCGCTCTGGGCCCGGTTGGCCTCGTCCACGGAGACCACGGGGGCCACGTGGCTCGATCCGCGGCTCAGGATGTCCGAGAAGCTCCGATTCAGTTGCTGCTCCAGCTTCAGGGGATTGACAACGTGGAAATAGGTGTCGGGCTCGCCGTCCGCGTCTTCGTCCCACTCCCCTTCAAGATCAGGGACCTGGTTCCCGTTGATGTCATCAAAGGCGCCCCACTTGGCAGCATACCAGAAGGGATTCTTGAGGAGGGTCGCTGTTCCCGTGATGCCTGGCTCGAAGGTCCTGGTGGCTGTAAGCGGAAGCTTCTCGCCATCTTCCCACTCGGCCCTGGATGCAGGAGGGGTCACGCCGGGCGGGGTGTCGAGAAAGTAATCCACGTCCTCTGATGTGTACTGTCTACAGTGTCCACCTTCAGTATCGCAATCCCTCACCTCCAGGTAGGTCCCGTCGGCCGTGGTCCCGGAGATGATGTATCCCATGTGCTGGATGATACCTCCGGCCGCGGAATCGGAGGAGAGTGTTATCCTGACCCTCGTGCCGTCGGCCGGATCCGAGACGGGGTCGCCGTTGTTGTCAATGACCTGGTACTCGTAGATGACAATGGCGTCCATGTCATGATCCGCGCCCTGCTCCACGTCCTCGTAGTTGATCCTGAACCGGCCGTAGGTAGGGGTGATGTCTTCCACGAAGAAATCCACGATGGTATTGGTGGGCTGAAATGCCCCTTGATTTGGGCTAATTCCACCTCCCCCAACGGACTTGGCAAAGGGGACCAGGGTTATATCACCGGTCCCGACCCTGATATTGATATGGGGCAGGGGTGAGGCAAGCCCCACCATGTAAGAAAGGACATTCTGTTCGCCCGCAACGGGATTGATGTCCCCGGTCCGCCCGTAGTAGGCAACTCCAGCGGCATAATAGCTTCCCTGCTTGGTGGGCTCCTCCGGACAAAGGCCCCTGGCATTGCCGAACCCCGACATCTCCTTGGGCAGGCAGGAGTCGTCGTCCGTGCTCCCCACCTGCCCCATGTAGTGGGTGCCGGCCTCCCCTTCCTCCTGGAAGATTCTGTCCGCCAGGTCTCCCGCGTCCAGGTCCGCCAGATCATCGGGCGCGGGCGCGGAACCAAAAAAACTACCGGGCAACTGGTCAGAGTCGTAGGTGGGATAGATATCTGACAGGACCAGCATGAAGGGTTTGGCACAATAGTTCTCGTCACTGTAAGGGTTATCCCAGTCGGGCTTGGGGAGCCCCAGCCGGTTGTCGTCAAGGAACCCCGAGGTACCATAGGTGAAGCTCCTGCTCGGGGTCCCCTTGCCCGCAAGATAGCGCATCCCCTCGTACATCATCTCGGCAACGGGATTGCCCCAATCTGGGAATTCGCCTTCGTCCATTGGGCGTGTCGTAACCCAAGCACCTGGCCATCCAGGCTGGTATGAGTAGTCACTGTAACGGAATTCAGAAATTCTGAATCTATTGATGGTATCGATGATACCCCCGCCTGGGGGAGTCAGCAACTGGCCCGTATCTTGATTGATTTCATCCGTGATGGGGCCTATTCTTTTCCGTAGAACGCCGCCCGAAGTGTTTTTCGTGTACGACCCCGTTAGCAGGCCGAAGTACATGCGGCCCGATTCCCCGTAATCCTGGAGGATGCCTGTGGGCTTGTACACACCCGAAGGGTATTGCCTGCAGTTGTCCTCCAGACCAACATCCGGGTCGCAGACAAGGACCCTCACCTCGTAGTCCGTGATCCTGGACTCGGGAACGGACGGAGTGAGCAGGGTATAAGTGCTCTGACTCAGGCCTTCAAATGAGCCTTCCGGGATGACCTCCCACCTGCCTCCGCTGTCCCGGCCCCTCCAGTAGAGCCGGTAGCTGCTGGCCCCCGCCCCCTGTTCGTGGCGGAATTCCACGCTGTGAAGCCCGGCTCTTAGATATATCCTCCCGCTCCTGTGGGAGGTACACCCCTTGCAGTCGGAATGAGCGCCGTACCACCCTGCCCGGACGGATCCGTCGATCAGGACTTCCACGGCGTCGTCCCCGTCCACGGCAAAGCGATAGAACCCCTTCTTGTCCACACGGATATGGCCCTTGAAGATGATGAGGAAATTCTCCCCGCTTCCCCCGCAGGGGTTGCGGTCATCGTATATCTTGGAGGCTGGGGAGGAGCATTGGAGGTTTGCCTCCACCCCATAATCCTCCACGAGCTTTTCAAAGGCAGCGTGATCCGTGGGATGGCCGGGGTGGGTCGGAGTAGCTCCAGCCTGCTCCAGGGAATCATCGGCAACGGGCCGCTCCTTGGCCACCCACTCCCAGATCCGGTGAATGTTGTTGGGCAGGACCCGGAGGAGGGGCCGGTCCAGGTCGGGATGGCCCGGATTGGAGGGGTCCTCCAGGGTGGTGGAGGCAAAGAGGTGCCTTGCGCCCGGTTCCGGGAGGTCGAGAGGGGTATATTCCCGGATGTCGTAGCCGTCCCTCTCCACGCTCTCGTACTCCTTACCCCAGGTGTGGGCGTCCTGGGGGATGTAGACCCGCTGGAGAACGGTGTCCGTGGAGGTGTCCGTGGAGCGGGACCCGCCGTAGAGGACCTTCCTGAGGGCGTCCATCCGGGAGGTGGTCAGGTAGTTGAGGAAGTCGCCGCTCCACTCGCCGGGTCCGTTCACCTTCTTGTCCGGTGCCGCGGAGGTGGGCTCGAATCTCTCGAGGGTGGGGTTGTAGGTGTAGGCCTTGTAGGAGTCAAAATAGCCGTAATAATCGATGTCCGGGTTGTAGCCCGTGTCCAGGCTGCCGTCTCCGTTGAGGTCGGATGCATCGTTATAGGCCTCGTAATAAAGCTTGTGGTTCCGCCCCATGACCAGCAGGACCAGGGGCGGGGCCTCGGTCTGGTAGAGGAGGTCGTCTCCGGCCCGGGGCCCCACATAGGGCTCCAGGCCTTCAATGAAATGGGCGGTGATGTCATGGTTGCCGATGATGTTGGTGAAGGTGTAAGACCCCAGGGGACCCTGGGAGATGCCGTCCACCACCACGTCCGTGTTTACATACCCGGGATCTGCCTGAATGGTATAGGTCTGTTCCTGGCCGTAATCTCCGGTCCGGGCCCCGGAAGGGGTGATGTCCCCTCCGGGCCTGGCCGCAGCCGTGATCTTCCAGGTCCCCACAAAATTGGCCACAATGCCCAGGTCGCCCGTCATAGTGACAGACGTCATCCTCTCGGTTCCATCGAATGTCGGTCCCGGATCCCCTCCCGCAAGGGTCCAGTTGACGAACCGGGAACCCGCGTCCGGCTGGGAATCGGTGGCCGTCAGGAGAATGGTATCCCCAGATTCATAGAGGTATGTGCCCGGTCCGGAGCCCCCGGGGAACTTGGCAGGGTCTGAGCCTGTCCCCGCCGTGACAGTGGCCGTGGAAAGGCCTGTCCCCGCCCTGTCAAGGAACAGGGTAAAGGTCCAGTTGAAGGTGGCCGTGACCGACCTGTCCCGGTCCATCACGAGGGTGATCTCGTAGGCGGCCCCGGCGGCGTCACCGCTCCATCCCTTGAAGAGGGACCCGGCCTCGGGATAGGTATCAACGGCCCTGAGCGTGACCTCGGTTCCCGGGGGATATTCGTACTTGTCGCCTCCAAGGGCCGTGCCGGCCGGCTCCCGGGCGATGGTCTCCGTCCCTGTCCCCCCGGTGGTCGCCAACTGAAGGACACGGCCCTGAGCAAGGACCTGTGAAGGATCTGTGATAAGGGTGGAGGAAAGGAGGCACAAAAGCCCCAGGAACGCAACGTGCCAATGCCGCCTGAGCCGTTGTTCAGAGGTCATTGATTTCTCTTCCCTTTGTTTCCTGTTCGCGGTGACCAAAGGCCTTGCCCTTTCCACAATAAGAAACTACTCGGCCTTGGGGCCGATCCTGTAATACCTCCCGGCAACTCGTACATTGCCTCCCTTGACATCCACAAAGTAATCATACCTGCTGAAATGAATGGCGGAATAGCCTGCCGGCGGCTGGAAATTACCCAGGTAGTCCACGGTGAAATCATAGCTCCTGCCGTTCACCTCGTGGGGAGGGCCGGGAAGGTCGGAATTCGTCTGGCTTGCCAGTTGCGAGGGAGTGTTGACTTCTATCACCGGATAATTGCCCCTTCCCAGCTCTGCCGCCTCCCGGTGGAGCCCTCCCTCAGCCAGGTAAAAGTTTTGCTTATAGGGGATCTCGTTGGCGGCTATCTGTATGTCCGTCGTACTAATTCGCGTGACCGACACTCCCAGGAGGGTCAGGACCACCAGCATCATGAGGGCAATGATGGTCACGCTTCCTTGCTGAGTTCGGCTCTTGGAAGTAGTCCCCCAAGTCATTAAACGATCCCTTATTCCTTTGTCCGTGTCCTGCCCTTCCCCGGGAAAGGGCCGCGGACCCCGACCCGGCTGGCGCGATTGATCTTGTGGACCGAGGCAACCATGTTGCCGGTAATTCTCAGCTGTGCGGACGAACCTGGAAAGCCTTCTGATAACAGTTCCCTCCTCATTGTCGGTTGATACAGGAGGTGAAAGACACCCTGTGCCTGTCATTATCCCAGGATACAATGAGGGTGACGGTCTTCAATGCCGGGTCGGAAGACTCGGCCACGTTCCATATCCGGCGAAACCGACCACCCCCCACATCGCCGGTCTCACTGACGTCTTTTTCCTCGTGGTCGACCCGGGTTATGGATGACAGATCACTGTTGTTGAAGGGATTGGAGTCCTTGAGATCCGCATCATCGTAATCCTTGAGGAG
>JAFDHO010000283.1 GCA_019308745.1 Deltaproteobacteria bacterium | reverse complement strand
GTGAGTATCACACCAATAGCGTTGCCGCCCGCGTACTTGGATACGGAATGGAACAGCACATCTACGGCTGGTCTCTGGTGGTGGACAAGGGGCCCGTTTTTTACCTGCACATAATACCTGGCACCGCTCCTTTTCAAGGGCATGTGAAAATTCCCAGGGGCAATGTTGCATCAACCTCTGAGGGCTTTCCTGTTTCCATGGTGTCACGCAGGTTTTGGATCATCTGTTTGAGCATGTCAACGCTGGAGAGTACGAGGTCCACTAACTCTTCGTCTATGCCGAGAGATCCATTTCGTGCCATGTCCAATAAGTTTTCCGAGACATGGGCAAGGTTGTTGATCTTGCTGAAGTTCAGAAAACCCGAGACCCCTTTTATGGTGTGAAAGGGCCTGAATATGTCATTTATCGTATCCGGATTGGATGGGTCCTGTTCGAGGTCCATGAGCTTCGCCTCGATGGTGCCTAGGTGTTCCATGGATTCGACAACAAAATCAGCCATGATTCCCAGGTCTTCATCCGCCGTCACGGAACCGGCCACGGATCGTTCCTCACCTGTCTCTCTCGAATCAGTAACCCCCACTCTTGCCTCCCCTTCCCGTTCGGTCGATCCCGCTGCTTCTTCCTGGTCTTGCCCAAGGAGGTTGTTTGATCCTGCGTGACCGAGGAAGAGGTAACCGGGACTGGAAAGGTTCTTATAGAAAATATTTCCTCTTCAGATCAAGGGGTCTCCCTTCGATTTTTTCTTCTCATATATGCCCTTGCCTGCGGCGGACAGGACCTTTGTTGATATATCCGTGGCAAGGATTTCCACCTGGAAATTCCTAAGACCATTTCTTGCCTCGTTCAGGGTTATCGCGATGCTGTACGGCTCCTCGCCGGAAGAGCATCCCGCGCTCCATAGGCGCAGAGGACGGTCCTTGAAGATTTCTTTGGTTTTGGCGGCCTCGGCGATCTCCGGGAGGGCCCTACGGGTCAAAAACTCAAGGTGTTGTGACTCCCTGAGGAAGTAGGTCAAGTTGGTGGAGATGGAGTTGATGAGAATCGTGAGTTCATAGCCGCTAGTGTCGTTTAGCACATGATCGAAGTACTCTCTGTATGAGGAGAAGTTCCTTGATCGAATTATCTTCCCGAGCCTCGCCTTGAGCAGTTCTTTTTTGCCGTCGTGAAGGTTGATGCCGCACGTCTCGTAGATGTAACGGCTGAATTTTTGGAATTCCCCCTCTCTCAGGATCGGTTCAGCCACCTGTCCTCCCCTTTTCCAAATAGATGCGTTTTCTTTTCCTGAGGGCCTGGCGTTGCCTTTGAAACACGCACGCTATAACTTTCTCCCTCACGTTTGGGTCCAGGTCCAGGAATTTTACACCGTGACTGTAATGGATCTTACCCGACTCTTCTACGGGTGATACCCTGACTATTTCACCAAATAAATCTATGATAACAAGTGGATATATGGAGAGAATAAAATTGGCACGGATGATATTGCCTCGCTCGACCCGCTTCCTGCTCACCATGTTCATTCCCGATCCGCTGATGTTCCTTCCCGTGGCCTCTTCAATCAGGCCCCCTTCGACCTGCTTGTCGCACAGGAGAGACAGCACCAGGTCCAGCTTTTCATCTATCCTCAGGAAGAGCTCTCTCATGGCGCTGTCCTGAAGGTCCCCTGGATATCTGCTGGGCGGGTTTCTAGGCTCGGTTAAGAGATCCCGCCTGGGGTAGGGCGGGGCACATTGATCGTGCCGGCTCGATTTTTCGTACTCCTCCCTGGTCAAAACCCCGAACCTGATCTTGAAGGAAAAATTTTCCCTTATGTGCGAACGTCTTTCCTTTCCAGCCATGGAGTCGGACCTTTCTTCAGGATATCAAAGCCCCGTCCTTCAAAGTTTTGTCAAGGGACGGGGATATATGCAGGGGGTTAATGCAATTATCGTACCAGTGAGTACCCAACTAGTTGGTGACAATGGAGGGTTCAGGAGGTCTCTACCACAAATGAGCGCCGCTCACCCCATAGGCCTTTATTTTATCCTAAAAAAGCCGGTCCTCCCCAGTATATCGGGATCTGCGATGGACCCTGGTCTTTACACATGTGCAAATTCTACAGAAGGGCGAGTTGCAGGGTAAGGGAAGCCTGCCCTCTCGGCAGGAAATGCCGACTTTTTGACGGGATGAAGACCCCTTCCTCCTCTCCGGGCTTCCAAGAAGGATTCCTATTCCCTTGAGCGTTTCCGCAGGGGAGAAGTGTCATTCCGCGTTCGCGCAACGACCGATATCGCGTCTGAGCATGTATCCTGCCATCAGGGCGGTATTCTTTTGGCACGTTTTCTGCTTGCATTGGGCCCTGAAGCGCACTTTGAATAGGGAGGAATAGGCAGATGTACAATGACCTGAAAATCATTGTCCTGGAAGACGACCCCGGGGTGTGCAAGATCCTTTCTGATATGATCAAAAGGTTCTATACATGGGGACCGGTCGTTTCCTTCACCAATCCTGCCGACGCGATATTCTATTGCAGGGGATTGAAGGAAGATGTGGCTCTATTTGTTCTGGACGTATTCTTGAAGGATTCGACATGTTTTGAGTTCCTGGACGGTATCTCAGAGAAATTCCCCATGGCCCATGAAAACAGTATCATTATTTCGGGCCATGCAAGCGAAGATGTGGTCAATATGTGCACTGCTTCCTACATCAAGCACCTCCTGGAAAAGCCGGTCGGTCCATATGCCCTACAGCACGCAGTCTTGAATATGGTATCAAGGTATATCAGGTGGGCGTCAAGACTTAGTAGATGCCCCGGACCCAGTCATAGGGTGGAAGCTTGGCAGGAGCAAGGCCCGAATTAGGCCGAAATCCTTACACCATACATGCGGTACGTTCTAGGTGGCCATAAAACGACGGGCAGCAGGGGTTGCGAGAGGGGTGTTACCTGAAAGGGCCATGTTCACGCTAGTCCGTCCTGCCTCCCATAAGCCGGCGAAACTCCTTTATGACAGGGTGCCATTTCCCGTGAAAATGCTCCCAGAAGATGGCCTGGGCGATCAGGAACCGATTGTGGCTTGATCCCGCTGCTTTCATCCTGTTGTCCCATGATTCTTGAAAGGCAAGGAGCCTTTGTTTCCGTTCCTCGTCTTCCACCCCATTTATGACCTTATGGATCATCTTCTTTTTTTCCCGCTCAAAGGCCAATCTGTCTTCTCGAAAAAGCCTTGACAGCATCTCGTGCATCTCCAGGGCCTCGCTTCTTCTTTTTTCCTTCTCTTCGGACCAAATCCCTGTATTCATGATCGATCCTCCTGCGGACCACTGAAAGAGGTGAACCTCAAAAGCTCCACCCTTGCTTCTTCATTGGAGGGAATTCCTCGGGGTCATTTCCCCTGCCGGTAAAGACCTCTTCAAGATGCCAATGAATAAACGTGATCCAGGGCGCTCAGTGCCCGAAATTTCGTGCTTGCTGTCATGCGGATTCCTGTTCGATACAGGGGAATTTGCAGGGCAGCAAACCCTGCATGGAATCTACAATTTCCAGGGCGCGGAGTCAAATAGGTCTACTGTTTTTCCTTGACAGGGGCCGTTGATAAAGGCCGCCCACTCTCCTGTGAAGGTCCTTATCCTGAACATGCACAAAAATCCCGAATGTTTCTTCCAGGCAACCTCGGCAGGTGCAGAGAGGGTTATTTACTCAAGCAGGATGCGGATAGGGCCCTTTCGACAGCCTTGAGCCACGGCCCCTTGAACTCCTGGGCCGGGCACGATGAAGATCCCTGGTAACATTTTAGGCCTTTGAAAAGCGATTCAGAGAACTCGGTGATGGACGAACGGGGGTGATGATGCCTTTTCTCGCTCGGGGCCAGGGGTTTCCCCCACTGACAAGTCGCGAAAAGACGGCGCCCTCCCGCCAGTCACTCCAGAAAAGGCATCATCACCCGTTCTCCGTATCTGAGGAGGCATTTCAGAAGGCTAAAGTGTTACGATCCCTGAAACATCAAGAAGGCAGGGAGAAAGGCGCACCGGATCGGGGGAAAAAGTGCGGCCCTATCAGCGGTCCCTGTAAAAAGCGACGGAAATTTGACGCGCATATGGTAGCTAACCAGCATTGATGAACTCGTAAAAAGTCTCAAAACCGTCATGCTGGACTTGATCCAGCATCCAGAACCATCTGAAATTACTGGATTCCTGCTGGAGTTTATCCCGCACTTAAGATGCGGGGCAGGAATGACAGAAATGAGTACTTTCTGAGTTTTTACGAGGCCATCAGGATTGATCATTGAAAAACAGGCGTTTTCCCCTATTGACTTTGTAAAATGAATGATTATGAGATACGGCAATTCAGTGATGTCCGGTTAGGATTTTGCAAAGCCGAATAGTAGCTAGGACCGTTGGTTATGGCTACTGGTCTCATGGTGTTGATCAATCCTTTTGCGATGGCCAGTGTTTGCAAAACCCTAAGCGGACATCAGTGACCGCATTTCACAT
>JAFDHO010000075.1 GCA_019308745.1 Deltaproteobacteria bacterium | reverse complement strand
TCTGGAGTGACTGGCGGGAGGGCGCCGTCTTTTCGCGACTTGTCAGTGGGGGAAACCCCTGGCCCCGAGCGATAGCGAGGGGAACAGCGGGAGGGGGCAGAACTCCCCCGCAGACAAGTCGCAGAAAAGACCAGCCCGGGAGGCTCGGAACGCAAGAAAAGGCATCATCACCCCCGTTCGTCCATCACCGAGTTCTCTGAATCGCTTTTCAAACGGCTAAGATGTTGCCATCTCCCAAGGAGGTCCTCATGTACCTGCAAGATCTGCTGACAGAAGAACAGGGGGTCTTTCGTGATACGATTCGGAGATTCGTCAATCGTGAAATTATCCCGGTGCGTGAGAAACTGGAAGAGGACTATGCCCTGGTAGAGGCCATACACCAGAAACTTGTAGAACTGGGAATTCAAAGGAACGGTATCCCCGTTGAGTATGGTGGCACGGGCCCGGCTTCAGCCATGATCAAAGCCATCCTGTGCGAGGAAATCGCAAGAGGTGATGCAGGGCTCAGCCTGAGCGCGGGATCAAACATGGGCGGCTCCGTGTTAAAGGCAGCGGTGGCGGCCGGAAACAGGGTGGTCCTGGATAGATTTATGCCTCCATTTGCCGGGAAGAAGTTGCATTATGGCTGTTTGGCCATGACCGATGCTGCGGCCGGGGCAGATACCGAGAACCCCCTCTTGAAGGGAAGGGGAATATCAACAAGGGCTGAGTTGGTGGGTGATGAGTGGGTCATCAACGGAACCAAGTCCTGGCCCACACATGCAGGAATTGCGAGCGTCTATTTGACGGTTTGCACGACAGCCCCTGAACTTGGTGACGAAGGAATCGCCCTGATATATGTCCCCGGCGATGCACCCGGACTGAGTTTTGGAAGGCCAGAGAGAAAGATGGGTTTCAGGACGTCAATCAATGCCAGCATATTTTATGATGATGTAAGGGTCCCCAAAGATTACAGGCTGGCAGGGGCAGGGCAGGATAGCCAGTTCTATCATGGGATAATCTCGGGAGGTCAATGGCACTCCGCACTCATATCACTGGGAATTGCACAGGCCGCCTTTGACATAGCCCTCGAGTATACCGGGGAACGAAAAAGCAATGGCAGACCTGTCAGAGAATGGAGTATGGGAGCCGGTATCCTGGCAGACATGGCAGTTTGGCTGGAAATGATGAGAGGGGCGGTCTACAACTATGGGTGGATGCTGGATAATCCAGACTCATACGGACCGATTTTTTCCAGAGAGATGAGCTCAAAGGCAAGCATTGTAAGAATATTCTCTGCGGATGCCGCTGTCTGGATCACGAACAAGGCCATGGAACTCATGGGGTCCAATGGTCTTTCACCTGATTTCCATTTAGAGAAATATTTGCGAGATGTGAAGGTGCTTCAGCTCTGGCTCGGGGGTCAACAGGTGTCCCGATATCGTGTCGTCAGGGGGTACTATGACTATGAGAGGACAACCTGAAATATGTTCGGGAGTGGGCGAACTTCCCCCGATAGCAAAAGGGAAGGCCGAGCGTCCCGGTTGAACCATAAATTCGGCGAAGGGGAGGGGCAAGATGGTCAAGGCCGTATTTAGATTTGAAGTGGAACCTGAACGACAAAGGGACTTCCTTAAGGTAACCGAGGATAAGATCAAACCTTACTGGGAGTCCCATGGGTGTCTGTCATATCAGGTATGGCAGGTTGAGGGGTCAACGACTTTTATCAAGGAAATGTCCTTTGCAGATGTGGCCTCAAAGGAACAGACCATGAACAGAAAGGACGAGGAGTCCGATTCCATCAGGGCCCTCTGGCGAGGCTTCATCAAGGGATTTTCAATCGAAACCCATGTTAGGGTGACATAGTCATAGCCTGGCCTGCCGCCTTCCCTTGGGGGCTGTTGCGTAAACCGGAATGGCATAGTACCAAAAGGTCTGCATGTTCCTTTCCAGATAGCTGGGAAAATCCAAGACAATGAGGGAGGATTTGGGGTATTTGTATCTCCTCGTCATCTCCTTTCCGTTCCAGGTCGTCTCCCAGGCGTCGTCGATTATCTTGAATACATCCCTCACGTAATCCCCGTTCCGGGAGATTTTTGACCGGGACATGCAGCTGCCTGTGGGATTGTTGATTTACAGGGGCGGTGAGTCCCCGCCTTGATCAAACATAACACGTTATGACAAAACTGGTTGATTTAACACCAAATTAATGAATTCTAATAGGTGGGTTGCCTCTTTTCAAGTCAAAAATGCCCTGAAAAAAGACCCCTAAAATGCCTTGACAAGGCATCCGGCATATGTAATATGGGGTTCTAATGATCGTTTATTATACAAAGCTGATCGTAATTTGAGGGAAATCCTGGCAGAGGCCATTTTGTGAGTAAACCCTAACGACTTACCCGAAAGGAGGGATAGGGCAATGCAAAGAAGGGCTTGGATTCCAACAATTGCTTTAGTGACTTTTGCAGTTGCGTGCACCGTTTCCTTTGGCACGGCCGCCGCTTCCGAAAAGCTCCCGGATACCCTGTCGTGGGGGATCAGGGCGGCAAGGGGAAGTTCATATGTCATGGACTTGGCGCTCTTGAAAATGTGGGAAGAAAAACTCGGTATCAAATGTTTCACGACTCAGGTCGCCAGCTCCGTGGCAGCCTTCCCAAAACTCAAGCAGGGACGGCTGACCGTGTGGAAAAGCGGACTAAGGGACGCCTACCTGGCCAACAACGGGCTGCGGGAATACAAGGGAAAGAAGTATGACATCCGAATGTTTTACAAGACCATTGATGTCCATTTCGGATTTGTCGTGCTTCCCCGTTCCGGTATTAAGAAGATGGAAGATCTTGCGGGCAGGACCATAACCTACACCTCCAAGAGGGCGGTCACCATGACAGAGTGCGGCAATGCCCTGTTGGAATTCTACGGGATCAAGGACAAGGTGAAGAACATCCCCAATCTTCCCATGAAGGAAAAACACGCCGCGTTGATCGAGGGGAGGGTTGACGCCAGCCTCGAGGGCCTTCCAAACCTTGACTCCATTTGGAGAGATGCGCCGGACGCATTCCCTCTGAAGATCTCCAAAGAGGCCGCAGCCTACGTTGATTCCAAATACCCATGGTTCTGGGGAGAAATAGCACCGAAAGACTGGAGGATGTACAAAGGGAACTATATTGGCGTCGGTCCCGGGCTTGATTATCCCCTCTACACCGTGGCAACTCCCGTTTCCACCTATGTATATGCCACGACCAGCGAGCATCTTGTTTACACTCTGCTTAAGACCATGTACGAGAATTTTGGCGCACTCCTGAAGGTCCATCCCTTCTTCAGAGATTACACGGTTCAGAAGATAGCCAGCGCAAAGGTCACGGTTCCCTACCATGCCGGCACCGTAAGATATTTGAAGGAAGTCGGGATATGGACCTCTAAGATGGAGGCGAACCAAAAGAAACTGCTCGCCAAACTGGGCAAAGCAAAATAATAGCTCCACGACAAGGAAGAATGGACACGAAAAGAGGGAATCCCCGGAAGTAGACGAGGGCCGGGGATTCCCCTTCGAGCTGCCGCACCCTTTCAAGGTAAAGGGCCGATCACGTTCCAGCATCGTAAGAAAGGGGATGTGAGACGTATGTCAGCCGATACCTCGGAGAAGAAGAACTCCACCTTTGATCTTCCCCGCATGGGGACACCAGAGTCGTGGAAGAAGATACTCGACCTAAGGACGCCCAGGGGGATCGTCCTCAACGCCTTTATCATCCTTTTCTACGCCTACCATGTAGCCTACCCCCTTGACGTGTGGACAAAGCACATACGCCTGGGGCCGGACAGATTCGTGATCCTGAGTATCATCCTGAGCCTCGTGATA
The DNA here is from genome assembly GCA_019308745.1 of Deltaproteobacteria bacterium. GTDB lineage: Bacteria > Desulfobacterota > DSM-4660 > Desulfatiglandales > HGW-15 > JAFDHO01. The sequence goes on along the minus strand of JAFDHO010000075.1, from coordinate 14,619 downwards.
GTCTTCTTGTTTGTCCCGCGTAAGCACCGGGCCTCAAGAGAGAGGATCCCGTGGTATGACTTCCTTTTTATGGCCGCGGCGGTGGCCGGCTGTGGCTATATGTTTATCAACAATGGGATCATGGCCGAAGGGACACCTATTACTCGGTCGGGGATGGTATTCGGGGTCGTGAGCCTCCTGGTTCTGATGGAGGGCATAAGAAGGACCATGGGTTGGTCCGTTGTCGGAGTCATAGCCGTATTCTTTATCTATGCTTTGACCTGCAGTCACTGGCCGGGGATACTCTGGAGCAGGAAGTTTTATTTCGATGAAGTCCTGTCGACCGTCTACCTCTATGACAGTGGTATGTTCGGTCACATAGCAGCACTCTGGGCCAAGATCGTGGTTCTGTTCATGGTTTTCGCAGGCCTGGTCATGGTCTCGGGGGCGGGCAGGGTGGTCATGCAACTTGCGCTGAGTGTCGTGGGCCATCTAAAGGGAGGCCCCGCCAAGGTGGCGGTGATCGGCAGCGGCGGACTGGGTTCTATCGGGCCGACAGGACCCGCTAATGTGGCACTTACAGGCTCTGTAACAATCCCTATGATGAAATCGGCAGGATATTCTCCTGCCATGGCAGGGGCTGTGGAATCGGTTTCTTCGAGCGCAGGGAGTCTTACGCCACCCGTCATGGGCGCGCTCACCTTTTTTATCGCGGAATGGTTGGAACTTCCCTACTACAAAGTCATCATGGGCGCGGTACTCCCCGCATTTCTCTACTATGCAACTCTCATTGCCATGGTCGATTTTCACGCAAGGAGGAATAACGTACCGGTCCTGGACCGGAGCCACTTCCCTTCCTTCTGGACATCATTGAAGCGGGGAGGTCATTATCTCTTGCCCATAGGGCTTTTCGTCTTTCTGCTCCTGGGTCCCAAGTGGTCTATTCAGTCCGCGGTCCTCTATTCATCGGTAATGATGATTGTTGTCGGCCAGTTTGGCCAGAGAGAAGACAGGCTCAGGCCTGAACGTATTCTCGTCGGCCTCCAGAGGGGAATGCACGTCCTCGTCCAAATGGCGCCTATTTTCGCAGGCCTTGGTGTCATCATGGGAAGCCTTGAAATTACCGGAATGCCCGTCCGTTTTGCCGGTATGGTCACATCTCTTGCCCATGGTAATATGGTGCTGCTCCTGGCACTGACCGCCATCGTAAGCTACATCCTTGGGTGCGGGATGCCCATGATCGCCTGTTACTTCATCCTAGCGATCATTGCCGCCCCTTCCCTGATCGAAGCCGGGGTCATGCCCCTGGCAGCTCACTGGTTCGTTATATGGGCGGCGCTGGTGCACTACTTCACCCCGCCCGTGATGCCCATGGCCATCATAGGCGCGGCCATCGCCGGGGGCAGCCTCTGGAGGACCAGCTTCTATGCCATTCAGTTGGCCATTGCCATGGTGATCGTCCCCTGGGTATTTGTCTTCAACCCCTGCCTAATGCTTCAAGGGACCCACGGTATCCTTGAGACGGGAATGACCCTGATTGTGACCCTGATCGGCCTGATAGCCCTAGCCGGAGGGGTGCAGGGGTATTTTATTGATAGGGCCGGCCCGGTTCAAAGGGTCGCGCTGGTTATCTCGGGGGCCGGGATCATCTCCTGGCTCTATAACCCATTTCTGGGCGTGATAGGGGGGGGCCTCCTTGTCCTGATCTTCTTTTGGCAAGGGGGGCATATTTTGCTCAGAAATCGTTTGAGAGGCTTCAACAGCGGCAGGAAAGCATTGTCGTAAAGGATTTTCGTTTAGACTCCTTGGAGAAAACCAGCAAGAAGAGGGAGGTAAGTATGTCTTGGGAAAGGCTTCAAGCCCTTTATAGGGGAAACTCTGCCTTGAGGTGGCCGTACCCTATAAGATACGACGTGGAGAATAGCGTCGAGGTAGATGTGCTTGTTATTGGCGGGGGGATCGCGGGTTGTTGGGCCGCCATAAGTGCTGCAAGGAAAGGGGCCAGGGTTGCCATAGTAGAAAAGGGATCGGTCCTGGGTAGCGGCGCCGGGACCGGTTGCGACCACTGGCAGTGGTCCATCACCGGGGTTCCAGGGGTGGAGATCACGGCAGAGGAATTCACTCAGGCCCTGATCGACAATCATGGCGGGTATTGTAACGGCATCAGCCGCTACATTCAGGCCAGGGAGGGCTATGAGACCCTCCTTGATTTGGAACAGATGGGTGGAAAGGTGAGGGACACGGAGGACGTGTTCAAAGGTGCTCAATTCAGAGATGAGAGGACGAAACTGCTTTTTGCATATGACTATGTGAACAAGATCGTCCTGAGAGTATGGGGGACAACCTTCAAACCCGCCCTGGTGAAGGAACTCAAGCGGTTGAAGGTCGAAATGTTCGAGCGGGTCATGGGAACAGGGCTGCTGACAGAGAAGAACGAACAGGGAACCAGGGTCATCGGGGCCACGGGCGTTAACGTGCGGACGGGCGAATTCTATGTCTTTCGGTCTAATGCAACCATTATCGCATCAGCTCGCCCCCAAAGGATCTGGACCTTCTCTACAGAACTCGCTGGATCAGCAGACCTGAGGACCCCGGGATCAATCGGTGGTGGATATGCCATGGCATGGAAGGCAGGTGCTCAATTTGCAATGATGGAAAAGTCTATTCAACAGGGGATTACGATCCACCCATCAACGGCCCACGGCTCCGGACATCCCAGCAACACGTGGTATCCTTGCACCATCGTGGATGCTACGGGTAAGGAGATCCCGTGGGTAGATAGGGACGGAAAGATCTTGAAGAGCTTTGAGGAGAGAACCAGGCCATTACCCGGCCAAAAGTTCTTCATCAAAGGGGGTGGACAATCCTCATTACCTCATCAGGGCCTCCGCGAATATATGGGCCCAAGGCTTGCAAACGTTGACGCAATGCTGGAAAAGGGCGAAGTAACCCTTCCATTGTACGCCGACCTTCCGGGCCTGCCCGAGCAAGAGCGCAGGGCTATTTTCGGCCTTATGGTCGGCCAAGAGGCCAAAACAAAGCTTACCTATATCAACTATACGAGGGCCGGCTTTGATCCTGACAAGGACATGCTCATGAGCTATCAGCAACTGATAGGAGGTGGCGGTTACGGGACGAGTGCCACCGGGGCGAAGTTCGTCGCAGGGTTTCCCTATATAAGAAACGCACATAGCGGAATAAGCGGGGGGCCGGTGGTCAACTGGGATTTGATGACGACGGTAGAAGGGCTGTACGCTGCAGGGGATGGGATTCTCGGGGGTAATGATCACAGTCACGCAGCAGCCACAGGGAGGTACGCAGGCCGAAAGGCAGCCAGTTATGCCCTCCAGGCTCCGAGAGCAGAATTGGATCAGAGAGAGATCACCGAAGAAAGGAAACGAGTTTACAGGCCCCTGGAGAGAAGGGACGGGGTTCATTGGAAGGAGTTACTCGCAGGAATCAATAAGACCATGCAGGCCTATTGCGGCCATGTAAAGAGCGAAAACCTGCTCAAGATGGGACTGGGGTTCTTTGATGATCTTAAGGACGTGGTCGATTCCGAGCTTTTTGCGACCAACCCACATGATCTTGGCAATGCGCTGGGAGTGGTGGACGTGTTGACCACGGCAAGTGAGATAATCATACCTGCCTGTCTTGCCAGAAAGGCGAGCAGCTTGTTTCTCCACTTTCAAAGGGCAGAGTATCCGGATCTGGATCCTCCGGAATGGAACAGGTTCATCACCCTCTGGCAAGAGGACGGCACCATCAAAGAAGGGGAGTTGCCCATAGACTTTGGTTCACCTTTCGAAGACAACTATCTGGCCCATTCCGATCCATGAATCTTAATACTCGGTCAAGGTTCCCGCCACTCGCGATTGAGAGTGGGCCGGGCAGATAAACTGAAACCCTTTATCTGGAGGGAGGAGAGATGAAAGTTGATGACGTGTACGTGACTCCTAACCCAACTTCACCGACGAGGCCCGTGATTATCGACGAAAAGATGTGCACGGGATGTAATGCCTGCGTTGATGTGTGTCCTGCAGACGTGTTTATCCCGAATCCTCGGAAAGGAGGGCCGCCTATCTTAGTCTACATTGACGAATGTTGGTATTGTAGTCCCTGCGTTGACGTATGTCCGGTGGAGGGGGCTATCCGGTTGAACTATCCCCTGATGTGGAGAACTCCATGGATGCGCAAGGAAACCGGCAGGCGCTATTGGGTAGGCATGAAGGAGCCGCCTCCGCCGAACACAAAACCCCTGGCATAGAAGCAAGAAGGCTTCAGAACCAACCGGGAGGGACCTTATGAAGAGAATGACATTGAGCGAGTGGGAAGAAAAATATATCAGAGGTCCGGTTGAACATTTTGACCAGAAGAACACCATGTTTCTTCGTCCCTTGTGGGACCCTGAAGTAAACAGTCGTCTGGATGACTGGTCCTTTGTGGGTGAGGTCAAGGACAAGCCCGGCTATAGGATTGAAGATCTCGGGTTGAGGTGGGCTGCACGGCGGGGGACAATGCTCATGGGTCTTTTCAACTGGTACAAACCCAATCCCAGCCCGATGGCCGGGGCTATCAAAGAGGTGATCCGGTCCCATGACCCCACTATGAGGACGATAACCGGTTTTGCACCGTCCGAAGACATGAAAATCGATACCAGTGATCCAGAAAGGGTTACCCGTATTATAAAGAAGGCGGCCCGTTGGTTCGGAGCAGACGACGTGGGCATTTGCAGGCTTGATAGGAGATGGGTCTATTCCCATACTTTTCAATCAAAGGGGGCCAGACAGATCTCCCTGGAGCCCGGCGCCAAAGTGACCGGCGGGGAATCTTTGCCCCAGCGGATTCCGGAGGAATACCAATACGGAGTGGTCCTCGTCTTTGAAGAGGAATACGATCTGATCAAGTATTATCCTAGTCATGTTGCACATGCAGCCACAAGCATGGGTTATAGCAGGATGGCTGTCACAAACAACTACCTGGCCACTTTCATAAGGCATCTGGGGTATCAAACCATTGACGGGACCACAAATGACGTGGCCAATTCCATCCCCATGGCCATGCAGGCCGGCCTGGGTGACATCGGCCGCAATGGCCTTTTGATACATCCCAAGTGGGGTCCGAGGGTGCGGCTGAGTAAGGTCATCACCGATTTGCCGCTTGTAGCGGATGCGCCAATCGATTTCGGCGTGACAGAGTTCTGCGAGAAATGCGGGATATGCGCTGAGAATTGCCCGTCCCAATCGATCCTGCACGGTGAACGAACACCCGAACCCAATAATGCGTCCAACCTCCGCGGCACTCTGAAGTGGCCCATTAATGCCGAGACCTGTCGAATGTACTGGGCCCGGGGCAATAAGCCCTGTACGACCTGTATCGCATGCTGCCCCTACAACAAACCGGACACCTGGTTCCACCGCACGGTCCGCTGGTTCACGGATCACCTGAGATGGGGAGATCCCTTCTATATCTGGGCCGACAAGGTCATGGGTTTTGGGAGACCAAAGAGCCCGGAGCGGTTTTGGGATCAATGGGAGCCCCGAAGGCACTGATGGGAAGTGAACCGTGTGGTTTTGATTGATTTGCCGAACCGATCCTGTATAATGGCTCCCGGACATGGAAAAACAAATACCGTTGGAAAGGAATCCGGGAATGGGTACTTTGAGGGGGCTTCAGGAATACCTCGACGAGAGATACCACCTATCCGTATTTGACCAGGCCCTTGAGTCGAAGGAGCCGTGGGAATTCCGCGTATGCGGTCAAGAGATCCTCAGGGGCAGGGTTGCGGAGAATCAAAAATACGACGTCAAGCTGAACATTGAGGGTAAAGGGGAAGAGGTCGTCCCCAAGCTCAATATCAAGCTTCTTTATCCTGTAGCCCTTGCCGAGAAGGTAAGCCCCCTCATAAAGGTAGATCAAAAGGTAAGAAAGCTCGGCCTCGAACCCATCCTGTCTCCAAGCAAGAGAAACCATATCAAGAACAAGTCCCTCTTTCCCCTGATGAAAGAAAGGGAAGTGGTGTTTTTTACCCTTCTGGAGGGGGAGGTCATAAAGGGGCTTGTCACCGATTTTACGCGCTACGACATTGTTGTGAGCATGAAAGGAGGTGTGCCCGTAACCCTCCTGAGACACGCGGTACACGATCTGCGGAATAAGAAGGGTCGTTGCTTCTTGAAGTCCTCCCAGGAAGGGCTCCGGGACTGGGAAAAGAGCCCCCTCTACGAGGAGTAGACTGAGGAAAGCAGGGATGTTTACTGGCTGGAGCGTCTTTCTTCTTCGCTCCGAATCTCCCGCCTCAAGAGTTTACCCACCTTGGATTTGGGCAGCATGTCCCTGAATTCTATGTACTGGGGTACCTTGTAGGACACGAGTCACTGACTCATTCACGACTTTAGATCAAGTGCCCTCCAGACGGATAAAGAATAATGTTGGTAGCCAACCCACGAATTAGGAGCTTGATTCACCGTCGAAGCAACCCCTGCCCCTTTACTAAAGCCCGGGGTTATGAAATGAAAAAAAGGTAATTAATCTTTTCTTTAAACAAGTTTTTCGGTTGACAAATGCCCGTTTCATAGGAGCCTTTTGAAATGCCTCCTCAGATAGGGAGAACGGGTAATGATGCCTTTTCTGGAGTGACTAGAAAAGACCAGCCCGGGAGGCTCGGAACGCAAGAAAAGGCATCATCACCCCCGTTCGTCCATCACCGAGTTCTCTGAATCGCTTTTCAAACGGCTAAAACGTTACAAAAAAGTCAATCTGCAAAAATGGAGTAAATGCCTCTATGGAATCGATACGTGGGACCCAAGCCTCTACGATCTTGTCATTCATGTAAGCAAGATTACCGTGGACGAAGCGGTGGACATAATATGCCACACTGTGGGCTTTGAACGTTTTCGAGCTACGCCGGAATCGCAGCAGGAGCTTGAAGACCTCCTGCTTGCGGCTGAGGTCAAGGCTGCCCTGGTGGGCACCAGCCCTAACATTGAGGTATCGGCGGAATGCGGTAAGGTAAGGATAAAGACCCGGTCACTCGAATCACAAGAGATGGAGCTAACCGAGAAGTTGACCGAGATTGCCAAGAAACTGGACGGTGTCAAGGACGTCGAGGTTGAGATCTCTCCAATCCTTTCCTATCTAATTGATTGAGTAACTCCTTCCTTGCCTCCCACACCAGCATGAAATCCTCGGACCTGCATAATTCAATGCCGATCCGAGGAGTCCTGTGCCTCTGATGTTCAGAGGGAGAGCGGCTGTTTTTCACCCAAGGCTTTTATTCCCTGAGACTCAATGCCACATAGCGGCTGCCCTGTCCGTTCTTTATGAGCATCAGAACAGTTTCTTTCTCGGCGGCGAGGGCAAGCGCCTTATTGAATTCCTGCACATTGTGAACACGTCTGCGGTTGACCTCCTTGATCAGGGTACCAGGCCGGATTCCCGCAGCTTGCACAACGGATCCTGGTAGGACCTGGGTGACGATTACGCCGGTTTCTCCTTGATAACCAAATTGCTCGGCGAGATCCTTTGTGAGGTCTTCGACTGTGAATCCAAGCTTTTGCAGGATATCAGAGCTCCTCATGGCCACGCGACCTTTGTGGGGTGATTTCCCTATTTTCACAGAAACGGAGATATGCTCTCCGTTACGCATAAGTGTGAGGTTCACGAGTGTTCCCGGTGGGATAAGGGCCACCTGGTTGCGGAATGGCCCGACACTCTCCACTGGCTTACCATTGAGTTCGACAATGACGTCCCCCTGTTTCAGCCCCGCTTGTTCAGCCGGGGACCCATTGGTGACCTCTGCTATAAGCACGCCCTTTGCTTCCTTCAGGCCAAAAGTCTTTGCCAGCTCAGGAGTGAGGTCCTGGATAACAATGCCCAGATACCCCCGAGTCACAGTTCCGTGAGCGATCAGTTGATCCCTTATGTTCTTGGCAAGATTTATTGGGATAGCGAAGCCGATCCCCATGTACCCCCCGCTCTGGCTGAAGATGGCCGTGTTGATGCCTATTGCCTGGGCTGCGAGGTTTATCAATGGTCCGCCCGAGTTCCCAGGATTTATGGCGGCGTCTGTCTGAATAAAGTCCTCGAAGTCCGTAATACCAAGGCTGGTTCTTCCCTTGGCGCTGACAATGCCTGCAGTCAGTGTATGTGAGAGCCCAAATGGGTTGCCGATGGCAAGGACCCATTCTCCTACCTCGAGTTTGTCGGAGTCCCCGAGGGGCAGAACAGGAAGATTCGTGGCATCGATCTTTATGACCGCGATATCCGTGTGAGGGTCGGTTCCAATAGTCTTCGCCTTGAATTCTCTGCCATCCAAGAGCTTAACTACAACCCTGTCGGCATCCCCAACCACGTGGTTGTTGGTGAGTATATATCCGTCCGAGGAGACGATGAACCCGGAACCCTGGCCCACCACCCGTCGTTTTTGTTGCGGGATCTGGTATCCCGGTGGTACCCCGAAAAATCTCCTGAGAAAATCATCCCCAAAGGGGAAGGGGGCACCCCATTCCGGGCTGCTGGTCACGGTTTTTTCAACCTGGATATAGACTACGGCCGGAGAGGCACCTTTTGCCACTTCTGCAAAAGCTTTCCCTATTTCCCGAACCCTGTCCAGGGCAGTGTCCTGGGCCAAAACCGCTGGAGCAAACGCTGAAAATACAAAAAAGAGAAAAATAACCAGCACTGTCAAACGTTTCATCCAGACAAATTCCATGCTTGAACGGCAGTGATTCCCATTCATTTTGAGACCTCCTTTCCCGGTTCTTGGGGCACCGGGTTGCTTTGACGCGTGTTCATGGATGTATGGAGAGTAAGCGCACTCCCATGATCCCGGCTGATATATAAATCTAAATTAGGAGAAGTCAAGGGAATCAATATCGCTGAAATCAAGATTTATTTGTGTGATCTTGTCACGTAGATCGGGCTGGTCCAAGCCATATGGCCGTCTTCTTGGACTGCCTTTACAAAGTAGGGGGTGATTTTTCCACTGGGTGGATCAAGTGTTGTTGCTATCAAAAGGGTTTCTCGTTCCAATACTTCGGGGTAAAAGGGACCTCGGGGCCAAAACAAGATTTCGACCCTTTACTTTCCTTGGTGTGTTCAAGGGCCCATTTCCAGGGTTTGAACCAGTCTAAGGTGGGATAACAGAAGGATCTTTGTTAAGGAATGTCAAGGGAAGAAAAAACCCTACCCTGGTATGCCCGGGCGAGGTTTTTGAAAAATCAGAACATGTGAGGTGCGTTGGCCCTCACAGCATGACGAACCCATCCGCCCCGGTTATTGGACAGATGTTTTTGTGCTCCTCCTCTGCTCAAGTTCATATTTTAGGGTTTTGACCTCACCATCAATGCCGCCAAGGAGCGCTGTTCGACTCCTCTCGAGAACCTTCTTTTTCAGCCTTTCCTGTGTCTCCTTGAGCCGATCCATCCCTTTTCCGATCTCTTTCTCTCTGAAGCATTCACGAGCATCGTCGATCAATGCGAGCACTTCTCCAACTCTCTCATCCCTGATTCTATCTATCGCATTCTCCATCTGTTCAGCCGCCGCTCTGAGCACCTTGCGGGTGTACTCAACCTCTTCCAGTAATTCTAACAGCACTTCCCGTGCTCGACCGATCTTGATGCCGGGATTGATCTTCTTTTTCCTGGCCAGTTTGAGCGCCTGCTTGACAGCCTTGCGAGCCTCCTTTATCTTCCTTCGCGCGGTTTTTCCCTTTTCAAAATATGCGATGGTATCCTCAAGCAAAGACTCATGCAACTTTATCAGGCCATACGGCAACCCCTTTTTCCTGTATCCGTATAAAGAAAACATATATAACGCTCCTGTTCTAATTGAGCAAAAAAAGGACGCCTCTGGTTCCACACCCAAAGGCGTCGCTAAAACTGTCCCTCGGCAGCCCGGCGATCATAGCCTATCGGCTGTAGACCCGTGGCTTTGCGCCACCGCCTTTCGGCGGGTTTGCCCTTTCGTCTCCTATCTATTACACAGAATTATAGGGCAGATGGACCACTATGTCAAGGAGGCACCCACCCTGATCCAACATCAAGGCATCATCTCATGCGGGAACCTCCAACCCTCCAGATGATAGAGACTATGATAGTTCACACTGAAAAATGGATGTAATTTGGTGTGAACTACCTGGGTATGGTTTCTGGAGGGTCGGGGGATGCCATAGTCTAGTAGATCCGATTGAGGTCAATGCTTTCGCAGTGATGTATGTTGGCATCGGTGATCCCGAGTGATGATAGATGAAGGTCAGTGCCAAGGAAGGCATAAAAGACTCCCATGGACTTGCAGCACTGGCAGCACAAGTAGTAGTCTTTTCATCGCTGCCCGACGAACCACCGGATCGGGCAGATGGGTCCCTAGTCAAGGGGTATCAACAGACAAAGGTCTGGAGACAAATACACAAACACTTCATCGCCCTCAGCAAACTCTTGGGAACGATCCCGCTTAACATGAACCGGTGTGTTCTTGACCAGAACCCGACAATCGATAGTGTCCCCTAGGAATAGGGTCACCGCGACCCTGCCTTGCAACACGTTCTCGTGATAGGGAGGTCTTTCACGAAACAGGCGGATGTCCTCAGGCCTGATGTTTACAACAACGTTGCCTGAAAGAGAAACCCCTCCAGGTGACCTGCAACTTATTGACCCGAGCTCGGTCCGAATTTCAGCGCTGTCTTCACCGATACGGGGTCGAGCTCCTACCACTCCTTGAAATTGATTGCTGGCTCCGATAAAACTCGCCACAAATTTGTTCCTGGGTCTTAAATAGACCTCTTTCGGAGAATCTGTTTGGATCAGCTTTCCGTTGTTCATGATGTTCAGCACGTCCGACATGGCCAGGGCTTCTATCTGATCGTGTGTCACATAGAAGGTCGTAATGTCAAGTCTTCTTACTAGGTCCTTTATCTCTATCCTCATCTCTTCTCTGAGCTTGGCGTCGAGATTGCTTAGAGGTTCATCCAGGAGCAAAACCTTCGGTTCCTTTACCAGCGCCCTGGCCAACGCGAGTCTCTGTTGCTGACCTCCGCTCAGCTGTGTTGCAGGCCTTCTCTCTAGGCCGCCAAGCCTCACAAGGACAAGCGCCTTTGTCACTTTTTCATTTATCTGAGCCTTGGATAGTTTCCTCTTTCCCTGTTTTAGGGGGAAGGCGACGTTTTCGTACACATTCATGTGAGGCCAAATGGCGTAAGATTGGAACACCATCCCAACGTTTCTCTTGTGGGGAGGCACAAAAACGCCCTTGGCGGTCGACACCATTATCTCGCCATCTATGAAGATCTCCCCGCTGTCCGGGGTTTCAAGTCCGGCTATACATCTGAGGGTTGTGGTCTTACCGCACCCGCTGGGACCGAGAAGGGTAGAGAAGATTCCTCTTTCAATCTCGAGATCCAGTTCCTGTACGGCTGTCACATAGCCTTGATCCGTGCGATATGTTTTTGCCAACCCCTGAATCTTTATCATACTCATGTTCACCTCGACTTTGTGGCAAGGGGTCTCTCACCCTAGCTTATGCGGCTGTTTCCTCTTCTGTCTTGATGCCGCCCAGACTGCCCATCAACTTGATGAAAGTGTATCCCACCACTATGATGACAGACTGGAGGACACCCACTACGCTGGCCATTTCAATATTCCCCCGAGACCAAAACTCATAGAATATGGTAGATATTACAATGGATTGGGGACCAAAGAGAAGTATCACAGGCGCCAGGACTCTTACCGAGGCTGTGAAGTTCAGTATCCATCCATTCATAAGACCATTTTTTAGAAGCGGCAACCAGATACGAAGTAGGGACTGGGTCCAAGAGGCCCCGGATACTCTCGCTGACTCTTCAAGTTCCTTGGAGATCTGTATCATGTTTGAGGCCATGATCCTGGTCCCGATGGGGAAAGAGACAGTTATCATGCAGATTATTACAAGGGGCAAGGATCCATAGAGGGAGAAGCCAAACGGTTTGATGAAGATCCATGCCCAAAGCAGGGCCAGACTCATGACTATACCGGGGACAGCCCACGGAAGCCATGCGATAAGATCCAGGGCCTTCCTCTCCGCAAAACGGGTTTTCACGACAACATAGGCTACAAGGGTGGAGAGAAGGATGGCTATGGTCGCAACACTGAGCGCCAAGATTATCGTGTTCTTGATGGCCTTCAAAATGTCAGGGTGGCTCAAGGCCTCTCGATAATTGTCCATGGTCCAAATTCCCCCTGGAAGCTCATAGAAGCCCGCTATCTTCATGAAAGTCGTCTGGATAAGGATGATCAAGGGTGGCAAGGTTAGGCACCCAAGGAAGACCGCAAGCAGGATGAAGACGGGCCAGCGCCACATTCCCAAGTTCATGAGGCGAGGCCGGTAGCCTTTGCCCGTAACCGTAACAAACTCTCGCGTACCTAACAGCTTCCATTGGAGGACGACAAGGCCGAAGGTTATCGCCAGAAGGGTAACGCCTGTGGACAGGGCTGCCATGTAGTTGGACGGCTCCAAATTGATGTAGTCAAAAATCTTGGTGGAAAGGACATTAATACCGCTTCGAGCGCCCAGGAAGAAGGGGGCCTCGAAAGCTTCCATGCCCCTAATGAAAGAGAGCATAGTTGCCGCAAGGATGGCAGGCATTAGCAAAGGTAAGACAATTTTCCTCAGAGTCTGAAAGCCGGATGCTCCGCTTGTTCTTGCTGCCTCTTCAAGGGTTATGTCCATGGATTTGAATGAAGGGGATAGAAACATGTAGTAGAAAGAGATACTGAAGCTCAACATGACAAAGACGATGCCCGACATACTGAAGATATCGAAGAGCGGTGAGCCAAAATTCCTGGAGAACCATTGATTGATAACTCCTGTCTTGGGAGAGAAAAGAAGGACCCAACCTAAGATGACCGGCAACGGGGGCATTATGAAAAAATTAAGGTAGAGCGCTGTATCAAGGATTTGCCTCCCAGGCATGTTCGTTCGGTGGATGGCCCAGGAAAAGATGACAGCGATGACTACTGCCAAGACAGTTTTGGCAACTGCAATCTTCACCGTTGTCCAGATGACCTTGAACATGGCGGGATCGCTATAGCACTCAATCCAACCGGCCAGTCCCCATTTCCCTGGCAGCCCCGGCATCTCTGTACGAAAACTACCTATGAGCATCATGGCCAGAGGATAGAGGACCAGAAAGGAAACGCATCCGAAAAGAGCCATCCGCGGAACGGTATTGAGCCTAAAAAACCCCACGCGCCCCTCCCTCTCTAACGGCCACCCAACGATCCGACAATGGGTGAAGTTGGAAACGGCTACCTAAGGGCAGGTCGCCCTTATCTTCCCGATTAAGCCTAGTCGTGGCGCTGTGTTTAACCGGCTTTAGAAACGTGGACCTTCCCTTGCATAGTCATTGAAAGCCCTCCGAGTGTCTCTTCTTACATCTAATTCCCGAGAGGGCTTGGCTCCATTATTTGCCCATGATCTCTTTGGCGAGATCCCTATGTTTTGCAGCTTCAACCCTTACGAATTCGGGAGTGGGCGGGCAGGGCTGCAAGAACTTCAGCTTTGCAGGATCCTGCTCCTCGGGGATAGGCACCTTTGTTCCCAGGCGAACCGGGATGTTCAGCCCTATCCCGTATGCCTCTTGTCCTGCCTGGCTCAAAAGGTAATTTACAAAGACTCTAGCAGCGTTCGGGTGTGGCGCATTTCTTACAATGGCCTGGGTCCCGATCAGGCCAATCCCGCCCTCCTGGGGATAGTAGAACGCTATCGGGAGGTCTGGCGTCTTGTTTAGCATCGCTCTTGGAGTCCTGTAAAGGGAACCAGCATATATCTCCCATTCACCCCTGACAAGTTGGGGAGTGACAGTACGAATCTCCCGTGCGATTATCGGTTTGTTATCGATAAGAAACCTTTTCATCCATTCTTTTCCATATCTGGGCGTTAGCAATGCGAACAAGGTTTGCATGATGGATGACCTGCGGGGATCATCGATGATTATCCTTCCTCTGAACTTAGGATTTGCCAGGTCTTTCCATGACTTGGGCTCAGTACCAGGAGGTACCAGTTTGGTGTTCACTGTTATTCCGCATCCTGTTATGGAGGTCAGCACCATCGGCTTATATATCCACGGATCGGCAAACCATTTTACCTTTGGGTCGGCCAGTGATGGTAATGGCCCTGGATCTTCAAAGAAGTCAAGATTGTCAAGGGTATAAGTATAAGGGCCTGCCTGAATAACGTCGACCTGATAGGTCTTAGCGGCCATCTCGGCCTTGATTTTTGCTATGGCTTCACGGGGATGCATACGCATATTCGTGACAGTAATACCGTATTTTTGTTTCATGTCCCTAACCACTGCTGGCAGGGTTCCTCTTGTCGGCATAACTCCATACATGACAACTTTGCCTTCTTGCTTGGCCTTGGCCACGATTTCGTCCCATTCGGATGCCGCCTGCACAATGCTGGAGCTCAAAATGGTGGCGAATCCAGACAGCAGGATGCCAGCCAATGCCCCGACCACGGTACCCATGTTTCTTACTAATAAGATCAAAAGTGTTCAGACATTCCAAATGACTTATGCTATAGTGCTGAGCCATGAAAACATTAGATGGAAGAAAGCTCAGCCCGAAGACATTGGAAGAGATTCGTATCCGTGCCGTCCAACGCGTCCAG
>JAFDHO010000005.1 GCA_019308745.1 Deltaproteobacteria bacterium | reverse complement strand
AGCAGGTACAGCCCAAAATACGTAGCCACACTGGATGAAGACCTTGCAAAGTGCCTGCGGGCCGAACTGGGTGCAGGGTCTCCGGTCCAGGTCCTTTCAGGCCGGGAGGGTGTGACGCAGCTGGCGACCTTGGAAGACGTGGACACGGTGATTTCTGCAATTACGGGGGCAGCGGGGCTCATCCCCACCTATGAGGCAATCAGGTTCGGGAAGCAAGTGGCCCTCGCCAACAAGGAAACAATGGTCATGGCCGGCTCCCTGGTCATGGAGGAGGCGAAAAAGCGGGGGGTCACCATATTGCCGGTGGACAGTGAACACAGTGCCATTCTCCAGTCGATGCAGGGTCATCCCAGAGAAGACTTGAGGCGGGTCATACTGACCGCATCGGGAGGGCCTTTCAAGGATCGGCCCCTGGAAGAAATGGAAAAGGTCACTCCCAAACAGGCCTTGAAACATCCAAACTGGGACATGGGCCCCAAGATCACCATAGACAGCGCAACGATGATGAACAAGGGGCTTGAGGTCATAGAGGCCAAATGGCTCTTTGATCTCGAAATCAGGCAGATAGATGTCTTGATCCACCCCCAAAGCATCGTACATTCCATGGTAGAATACCAGGATGGATCCATTATCGCTCAGATGGGTATCCCGGATATGATTACACCCATATCATATGCCTTGTCCTATCCCCATCATGTCCAAACCCGGCTCCCTTACCTGGAGTTGGATAGGATAGGAGAATTGAGCTTTGAGAAACCCGATTTCCATAAATTCCAATGCCTTGACCTGGCGTTTGAGGCCATCAGGATAGGAGGCTCCATGCCAGCAGTCATGAACGGCGCAAATGAAATAGCCGTTGAATCTTTCCTTGAGGGGGCAATAGGCTTTCTGCAAATCCCTACTCTCATCAGGAAGACAATGGAGGCCCATCAGGCGTTTTCCATAGACAGGATAGAGTTGGTCCTGGAAGCAGATGCCTGGGCCAGGGAGACGGCCAGGAGGGTTCGGGGGGAGATTCCCAAGGCTCGCACGTAGCGGGATGCCGGGCTCTTGTCAAACCCTGACAAGGATGGTGGTTGCTCCCGTGGGTTCTGATATGCACTATTCGGGGGTCGGACAGATAGGATGATTTCGACAACAACCTCACGGGGCCTGACTCGTTGACGGCCTGATTCGGGGTGCATATTCCTTGTTGTCCTTGGGGATTCGGATGTAGTATCATGGGGTGAAGTTCGGAAGGGGGCGTGTTTATCTCCCACTGGCATTGTCGCCGGTCACCTAAGGGGTGCACTGGTCTTGAGTAACATATCGCGTTTCCATCAACCAGGTGAATGATGCACTATTTTGTCTATTACTTTTTGCCCTTTGTGCTGGTCCTTGGGATACTGATCTTTTTCCATGAACTCGGGCATTTTCTCGTGGCAAAGAGATTCGGTGTAAAGGTCCTGAAGTTCTCCCTCGGATTCGGCTATAAGATAGTCGGGAAGAAAATTGGTGAGACGGAGTATCTTATTTCTACGATCCCGTTGGGTGGCTACGTGAAGATGCTCGGGGAGAGTGAAGACGATGAGGAAGCCGTTCCAGCTGATGAGGCCGAGCGGGCCTTCAACAATCAGCCTGTCTTGACAAGAATCGCGATCGTGGCTGCCGGCCCCTTCTTCAATCTCGCCTTGGCCCTCCTGCTATTCTGTGGTCTCTACATGATAGCGGGGAACTACATAATGACGACGGAGATCGGCCAAGTGCGACCGGATTCTCCGGCCAGTGAGGCAGGCCTCCAAAAGGGCGATCTCATCCTTTCCGTGATGGGAAAGGAGACCAGGAGCTGGACAGAGATCAAGAGAATTGTCAAAGACAGGGCAGGAGCAGCCCTCGAGATCGTTGTCCGGAGGGGCGGAGATGTCAAGTCTTTCACCGTGATCCCGGAGGAGGCCGTTGAGAAGAACATTTTCGGGGAGGAGATCAAGTCTGCCCTGATAGGCATCGTGGCGGCCGGAAAATATGAAAGGGTAGAACTTGGGCCTCTGGAAGCCGCAGGTCAGGGATTCCGAAAGACATGGGAGGTTATCTCTTTGACCTGCCTCACCATAGTGAAGCTCTTCCAGCGCGTGGTCCCCATCAAGACCATTGGCGGCCCCATTTTGATAGGCCAGATGACGGGCCAACTGGCCCAGGAAAGCTTCTCCTATCTCATCCCTTTCATGGCAGTGATCAGCATCAACCTGGGTATACTCAACCTCCTTCCGGTGCCCATCCTCGACGGTGGTGTCATCCTGTTTCTCCTGATCGAGCTCATCCTGGGGAAACCCATCAGCCTGAGAAAGCGGGACCTGGCCCAGAAGGTCGGACTCTTCTTGCTGATATTCCTCATGGTGGTGGTCTTCTACAATGATATTTCAAGGCTTTTCCAGTGACGGTCCATGATCTTGGCATTCAACACGTCTACTCTGCAATATGGGATGGCCCTGATGGATGAAAGGGGCTCCGTGATATCGGAGTTTTTTTTGGCTCCCCGGTCAAGGAATTTTGGTCATTTCATGCCGTCTCTGGATTCCATGTTAAGGACGACTGGCGTTGAAACCAAAGATCTCAGGGCGATTATCGTCGCCAGAGGCCCGGGGAGCTTTACGGGACTCCGCGTGGGGCTTTCCGCAGCCAAGGGGATCTGTCAGGGGCTGCAAATACCGCTTATCGGGGTTTCAAGTCTAGAGGCCCTGGCCTCTCAGATACCCTTCCCCTCCAAGCCCATATGCCCGATCATTGATTCCAGAAGGGGGGAGGTCTTTGCTGCCCTGTTTTCGGCCTCAGAAGGAGAGCCTATAGAAAGAGTCAGGGACGACACGCCCTTGCGTTTTGAAGAACTGGACTCATTCGTTATAGACAAGACCCTCTTTGTTGGCAATGACTTCGCTGGCCAGGGGAGGCTCATTCATGATCTTCTTGGTCCAAGGGCCCTGCTCGCTCCTCCGCCCCTTTGGAATTTGAGGGCGTCTGCCCTGGGAATTGCGGGGCTTGAACGCTACCGGAAGGGTGACTTTGATGATTTGAGGGATCTCGTGCCTGCCTACCTGAGACCACCCGACATTAGACCGAATCCCTTTCCTCCCCCTTAACGGGCTGTTGCCCAAAGCCTGACAATGACAGCCCCTTTGGGGGGTCCTTTCAGTAAGGCTCAATATTCGTCTTTACCCTTTATACGCCCCCATAATCCTCATAGTCGTCTCCTAACAGGCACAAAAGAGGGAGGCTCCGGTGGAGATGATCTCTTGGGGCTATTTGAGGTCTTCGATTGAGATCGGGCAGAAACATCAAACCCGGCAAAGCCATATTTCTGCTAGAAGCGGAAGAGACGGCAATCTCAAAGGGAAGACACTCAAGGGAGAATGCCCCTCGGACATTGACAAAAAACCTCAAGGAAAATATTATACCAGGCAGGATAACGTTCTTGATTTCGTGGGTATTGAAGATATGGGGATGGTGTTCCCAGGGGGCTCGGCGCGCTTTGTCGATATGAATGAAATAAGGTACAGGGAAAGGAGAATCAATAATAGGCTTCCCGTGGCACGGGAGGGGCTCCCGTTCATAATCGGCTCACTGGTCCTGACGTGCGTGTTCTTTTGGATCGGCCACCTGTTCTTGGTCATCATGGCCGGCGGGCTGACCCTTTTCATGGTATTCTTTTTCAGGGATCCGGATCGCAAAGGCAACAAAGAGGACAGGGCGATACTAACTCCTGCCGACGGAAGAATAATAGGGCTGGAAGAGATCCAGGGCCGAGAAAATCCCCTGGGAGAACCCGCAGTGAAGATAAGTGTATTCATGTCCCTGTTGAGCGTGCACGTAAACCGAATTCCCGCGGATGGCAGGATATCGAAGATAGAGTACAGGCCGGGCCGTTTCTTCTCGGCAAACCTGGACAAGGCCTCTGAAGAGAACGAGAACAATCAGATCACCCTCGAGACCGACTCGGGGGTAAGGGTTGTTTTTGTACAGATAGCTGGTCTGATAGCGAGGAGGATTGTGTGCTGGGTGAGGGAGGGTGACGGGGTAAGAGCGGGTCAGAGGTGCGGCCTGATAAGATTCGGCTCAAGGCTGGATGTCTATCTCCCGGTTGGGAGCTACGTGGTCGCCAGGGTGAAGGACAGGGTGAGGGCAGGTGAGACCATTTTGGGGTATCTACCATGAAGACCAAGCGAAAGAAGAGGATAAAGAAGAAGCGAGAGAGGAAGGGAATATTTATTCTCCCGAATCTCTTTACGTCGGCGAGCCTTTTCGGTGGCTTCTACGCAATAATAGCCGCCATCCAGGGGAGGTATGAAGCGGCAGCCGTTGCCGTCGTCCTTTCAGGGATATTGGACGGCATAGATGGCCGGATTGCACGATTTACCAAGACGAGCAGTCTGTTCGGCAAGGAATACGACTCCCTCGCGGACCTGGTGGCCTTCGGGGTAGCCCCGGCCGTTATCGTTTTTCAATGGGCGCTCAAACCCTTTGGTCGACTTGGTTGGCTGGCAGCCTTCATGTATGTGATATGCGGTGCCCTGCGACTTGCAAGATTCAACGTGCAAAAGAACACAGTTGAAGCCAATTTCTTCAAGGGCTTGCCTATCCCAGCAGCAGCATGTTCCATAGCGTCCTTAATCCTGTTTTCGGGGATCTTCGATAACCTCTGGGTCAGTCGGCCTGTGATCATCCTGATAATGATCTATGCCCTGTCCTTTCTGATGGTGAGCACGGTCAATTACCCGAGCTTCAAGGAATTTGACATAAGGAAGAGAAAACCCTTCAACGTCCTGGTCTCCCTCATACTCATCCTGATGGTCGTGGCTTACAGACCCAAGGTGATGCTCTTCATCATAATGGTCTCCTACCTTGTTTCGGGACCTGTGGTAACTGCGCTACGGCTTTCTCGAAGACACGGGGAAAAGAAGGCAGCCGGCGAGGATCTCGGTCATATCAAAGGGGAAGGAGAAACAAATGGGCTGAAGGATGAAAAGGTGATCGGGTAAGGGCCATATGAGAATCACGGGAGGAGATGCAAAGGGGCGAACCCTGGCACCGGTCAAGGGGTTCCGTGTACGCCCCACCTCTGATAGGGTGAGAGAGGCCATTTTCAATCTCATTGGCCAAGAGGTCAGGGGGAAGGTCCTTGACCTGTTTGCCGGCAGCGGGGTATTAGGCCTTGAGGCCCTGAGCCGGGGGGCTGAGAAGGCTGTATTTGTGGATCTGTCCAATCAGGCCGTGAGGCTGATCAAAAGGAATTTGCAGTTGTGCGGTTACGAGAAGAAGGGATTGGCCTACAGGGGGGACCTGTCAAAGGGGTTCAGCCTGAGGGCCCCGTGGGCGGGAGGGAAATACGATCTGGTCTTCCTCGACCCACCCTATGGCAAGGGTTTTATCCCGTCAACCCTGGAAGTTCTGGTCCGAGGCGGTGTCCTCGCAGGTTCAGCCGTCGTGGTGGCGGAATCAGGAAAGGGGGAAGTATTGCCCCCGTTTCAAGGTCCTCTAAGAATGGTTGATTCCAGGACCTACGGAGATACCAGAATATCTATTTATGAATACGAGGTATAGTAATGAGTTGTAAAGCAGCCGTATACCCCGGGACCTTTGATCCCATAACCAATGGTCACTTGAGTATAGTAAACAGGGCGCTTAAGATATTCGACAAGCTTATTATAGCCATCTTGAACAACCCACAAAAGGAGCCCCTCTTCACCCTTGAGGAAAGGACATACATGATCAAAGAGGTGCTGAAGGATAGGGACAATATCGAGGTGGACTCCTTTGACGGATTGCTCGTGGATTATGTGGTCAGGAAGAATTCCAACGTCGTACTCAGGGGGCTCAGGGCGATGTCGGACTTCGAGTACGAGTTTCAGATGGCCCTTATGAACCGGAAGTTGAACAGGGAAGTCCAGTCTATCTTCCTCATGACAGATTACAAATGGTTTTACACCAGCTCAACCATAATAAAGGAGGCCGCGAGTTTCAACGGGGACATAAGCGGGCTCGTGCCGCCCATCGTCTGCAGGAAACTGAAGGAGAAATTTGGTTACTGAAAAAATGCTTGACACTAGCTTTACCATAACCCATATTGGTTACTCATAAAATGGGTAAATATTTGGAAATGCCTCGAAAGGTAGCCAGGGAGGGAAATGAGAGATGTCATTGACCAAAGAGAAGATTATTAACGATATATATAACCATGTGGGACTCAGCAAGACCCAATCCAGATTAGTTGTGGAAAAGCTCTTCGAGATAATGAAGCGAACCCTGGAAGATGGCGAGGACATCCTGATAAGCGGTTTTGGTAAATTCGTGGTCAAGTCGAAGGCTGCCAGGAGAGGACGAAATCCCCAAACGACTGAAGATCTGCATTTGAGGGCACGCCGGGTTGTGGTCTTCAAGACCTCGGGCGTCTTGCGCAAGAAGATCAATGAATTCCAGGATTCCCCCTAAATCCTCACAATAAATGCCCCTGTAAGACCCATTTCCTCTAACTTCTTTTTGAAGCCTTCCGCTTGATTCAAGGTCTTTGACTTCGTAACGTGCACCCTGTGGAGGGTACGCCTGTTCTCGTCCAGGATCGGGGAGATCTCCACGTAGTCGAAGATTACCCTGAGCCGTTCGGCGAGCTTCATAGCATTGCCTATCTCTAGGAAGGCACCTACCTGGATGGTGAATTCTCCCTCTCCGAGGTCCGCAACCTCCACGAGGGGCTGGGGCCTGCCGTTGTGTTCCAGTTTACCCACCTCTTCACTCAGCGCCTCTATCTTGACCCTGGCCACCCCGGACCTGATTAGGTCAATTTCCCTGGCCGCCGCATAGGAAAGATCAATAATCCTGCCCTTTACGAACGGCCCCCGGTCATTTACGCGCACAAAGGTCGACCTGTTGTTGGACAGATTCATGACCTTCACAAAGGTGCCCAGAGGGAGTGTCTTGTGGGCAGCGGTCCTTTTGTGCATGTCAAATATCTCCCCACTGGCAGTGGGGCGGCCATGAAATTTCTCGCCGTACCAGGAGGCATTTCCCACCTGGGTAAAACCAAAGGCATCCGGAAGGGGGTAGTATCTCTTCCCGTTGACCTCATAGGGCCTCGGGAGCCGCCCTCTCCTGTCTTCAGGCAGGAGGATGGTCCTGGAGGAGGGCGCTTGGATCGTGCTTCTTGGGGTACAGCCGAAAAGACCTATAATTACAGCAAGGTATATGAAGGTGCACTTTTTCATTGTCCCGTATAATAAACAGGAGATAACTAAATATAGTTTAGTATTGCTAAAATGAGCACTAAATTCAACTAAAATTGTGACAGGCCGCTCATAGCAACCCGGATTTTGCACTCCGGTGGAGATGACCTTTTGGGGCTATTGAGGCCTTCCATCAAATGTTTGGCGCCGGTGCAAACCTTTGGGAGGAATTTGATTGGGCCTTGAGACCTTTGGAAATCTTTCTCACAATTGTCAATGCGTCCTGCTGCGCGGCGAAACCTGAGCACATTCTCGCTCTTTTCATTATGTTTTGGACCGAGGCAACCATGTTGCCGGTCTCAAAGGGGGTTTTCAAAGGTCTCGCCTTGTGAAAAGACCCCCAGAGGGGCCATACCCAATTGCTGTTGTGATTTGGGCAACAGGCCCTTTTTGCTTGACAGGGGGTGAAGAATTCTCTAAATTGCCCGGAATAACTATAATGTAACTATAATGTAATTACTTGTTTCCCTTTGGGCCCGTTCAATGATCCATGAAATAATTTTTGACAAAAGGTGTAACTTATGAGACTAAAAGGAAAAACAGCTTTGGTTACAGGAAGCAGCAGGGGCATCGGGAGGGCGGTCGCCCTGGCGTACGGGAAAGAAGGTGCCAATGTGGTCGTGAATTATTCGTCCAATGAAAAGGCCGCATTGGAAGTGGTGGATAAAATAGAATCCGTGGGCAGCAAGGCCATTGCGGTCAAAGGTGACGTAGCAAAGAAGGCGGATTCCGAGGCCCTTGTCAAGGCGGCTGTCGATGAGTTCGGAAACTTGGATATCCTCGTGAATAACGCGGGCTTCACGCGGCCGGCCATGATGCTGAAGATGACGGAAGAGGAATGGGACCAGGTCATTGACATCCACCTGAAGGGGGCCTTCCTTTGCTCTCAGGCGGCAGGGCTCCGCATGAAGGAGCAAAACAAGGGCAAGATCATCAACGTCATGTCTGTTGCGGGTCTTGTAGGCACGGTAGGCCAGATCAATTACAGTGCCGCGAAGGGCGGGGTCCTGGCCATGACCAAGTCCACGGCCAGGGAACTGGCACGATACAACATCTGCGTCAATGTCATCTCCCTGGGGATCGTGAGGACCGACATGTCGGAGAAGATCACGACGGACGAGAAACTGAAAGAGATCTATATGAACAGGATCCTCCTCAAACGCTTTGCCGAACCAGACGATATCTCTCCTGCCTTCGTCTTTCTTGCTTCTGAGGAGAGCGATTACATCACGGGTCAACTCCTGTGTGTGGACGGGGGCTACGGAATGATCTAAGGTAGGTGATTCTTGGAGGCCGAAGGGGCGATCCTGACGGGGTGAAGCCTCGCCTCGGCCCGGTCCCAGTCAACGGCGGGGGAACTACCCGAAAACAACTCAACGAAAAAGGTGAAAAGGAGGTGTAACATGGCGTCAGTACCGGACAAGATCCTGACATGGCAAATGGTACAACCCGCGACTTTCAACAAGGAGACCAAGGAGACCACGCCGGGTAAGATTGAGAAGAAGGAATTGCCCGTTCCCGACCTGAAGCCCGGAGAAGTTCTTGTGGAGGTGGCAGGCTGTGGCGTCTGCCACACGGACCTGGGTTATTTCTTCGATGGGGTGCCCACCGTGTCAAAGCCCCCCCTTACGCTGGGACATGAAATATCAGGCACGGTGGTGGCGGGTGATGAGTCCTGGGTAGGCAAAGAGGTCATCATTCCGGCGGTCATGCCCGACAGGACGTGCATCATGTGCAAGACAGGCCGGGGGAACAGGTGCCTCGGGCAAAAGATGCCCGGAAACAGCCTGGGTGTCTACGGGGGATTCTCAAGCCACATACCGGTTCCAAGCATAGACCTGTGCGAGGTAAGAAACAGGGAAGATATTCCTCTGGCTCACCTGGCCGTCGTGGCAGACGCTGCTACCACACCCTACCAGGCTGCCAAGAGGGCAGACCTCCAGCCGGGCGACAATGTCGTAGTTATTGGCATCACGGGAGGCGTGGGCCAGTACATGGGGCAGGTCGCAAAGGCCCTTGGGGCCAAGACGGTGGTGGGAATTGCCCGGAACCAGGAGAAGCTGGAGAGGGCCTTGAAGTTTGGTGCGGATTTCTGTATCAACTCAACGGACAAGGACGCAAGGGCGGTTACCGGCGAATGGCGGGATTATTGTAAGAAGAACGGTTTGCCAACTTTTGGCTGGAAGATCTTTGAGGTTACGGGCTCAAAGCCGGGCCAGGAGATCGCATTGAGCCTGGTCAGCTTTATCTCAAAGCTGGTCGTCGTAGGTTTTGGTCTGGCGAAAACGGAGTATGCCCTGGGGAGGATCATGGCCTTTGATGCCGATATCCTGGGGACATGGGGGTGCCTGCCCGAATACTATCCCGTTGTGCTGGACATGGTACTCAGCGGGAGAATCAACATAGAAGAATTCGTGCAGACTCGCCCGATGAGCACCATAGTGGAGACCTTTGAGGAGGCCCACAAGACATCGCCCATGAAGCGTATCGTCTTGACCCCGGATTTCTAGGAGTTCTTGCCGGGACCGGGTAAGCAAGGTTGAATCAGGGCCTCGGTTCAAAGATACGTGATGTCCTAAGAGCTTTTAACCTTAACAAAATTTGAAAAAGAAGGAGGAATGTTTTATGGCCTTAATGGATTGGTTGCCCAGAGACAACGAACCCAAGGATCATCTATTACACACGGACGTACACTGGGGGACGGAGGCGCCCTGCGTGGTCTACGAGAAGAGGCCTTTGAAAGACCCCCAGGGCAACGAGGTGGAGGGGCTTTATGTGGCCTGGATCAGGTTGAACAACCCCAGGCAGTATAATTCCTATACCACGGAGATGGTGAAGGGAGTTATCGCGGGGTTTGAGAACTCCTCACTTGACCGGAGCGTCGTAGCGGTCGTTTTCACCGGTACGGGACCCTATGCCTTCTGCACAGGTGGTAACACCAAGGAATACAGCGAGTTTTACAGCCTCAGGTGTGACGAGTACGGGCAATACATGGAGCTGTTCAACCACATGGTGGATTCCATCTTGATGTGCAAGAAACCCGTCATTTGCAGGGTGAACGGCATGCGGGTGGCAGGCGGACAGGAGATAGGAATGGCCTGTGACCTGGCCGTTGCCTCCGACCTGGCCCTCTTCGGGCAGGCCGGACCGCGTCATGGTTCTGCACCGGACGGAGGATCCTCGGACTTCCTTCCCTGGATGCTGAACATGGAGGATGCCATGTGGAATTGCGTCTCCTGTGAGATGTGGTCCGCCTACAAGATGAAGGCAAAGAACCTCATCAGCAAGGTCGTCCCGGTGCTGAAGGTGGACGGCAAATGGGTCAGGAACCCGATGGTCATCACGGACAAGTACGTGGAGGACGGCGAGATCGTTTACGGGGAATTCAAGACGGGTGAAGAGGGTAAAGAGGCCCGGGCGTTCGTCAAGGAGCATCAACCCAACGCGGACTTCGAACTCCTCGATAAGGAAGTGGACAAGATCGTCTGGACCTTCGCCAACCTCTTCCCGGGCTGCCTCATCAAGTCCATAGACAGCGTGCGGCAGAAGAAGAAATACTTCTGGGATATCATGAAGAATGCCAACAGGCACTGGCTTGCGGCCAACATGAGCGGAGAGGCATTCCTTGGATTCGGTGCATTCAACACCAAGAAGATCACCGGCCAGGACGTCATAGACTTTATCAAGTTCCGCCAGAACATTGCCGATTCCAGGACCTGGGATTTGGAGATGTTCGAAGAGGTCATGGGCAAGCCCCAGAAGTAGATCAACCGAGGCAGATCAGATACGGGAAAATGGCAGGCAGGGCCCCTTGTGCCCTCCTGCCATTTTCACGGGAGGCACAAGGAGGATTCTTGACATGGCCCATCAACATATCATCCACGAGATCAAGGACGGTCTGGGGACCATCACGCTCAACCGGCCGCCGGTGAATGTCCTGAATATCGCCATGATGGAAGAGATCAATGAGGTACTCAAGCAGTGGATCGACGTGAAGGACCTCAAAATCCTCCTCTTCAAGGCCCAGGGCAAGTGTTTTTCCGCCGGAGTGGACGTGGGAGAACACATGGGAGACTTGGCGCCCAAGATGATAGAGACCTTTCACGAGATATTCAGGCTCCTGGACAGGTTTGAGATCCCGACCGCCTCATCGGTCTACGGTTCCTGTCTGGGTGGAGGCTGCGAAATCGCCCTATTCTGCGACCTCTTACTCCTTTCAGAGAGCGCCAAGCTGGGGCAGCCGGAAATCCAGGTAGGTGTGTTTCCCCCTATCGCGGCACAAAGGCTCCCGAAGATCATCGGGCGAAAGGCCGCCATGGACATGATCCTCTCCGGAAGGATAATTTCGGCACAGGAGGCCCTTCAGCTAGGGCTGGCGAACAGGGTCTTCAAGGAGGAGGACCTGGAGGGAGAAACCCTGGAGTTCTTAAGGCCATACCTGAAGCTGAGCGCAGAGGTCCTCAGGATTACAAAGCGTGCCGTGCTGGCCGGCCTGGGGGATGATCTGGAAGCCTCTCTCAGGCCAATCGAGGATATCTACCTAAACCAGCTCATGAAGAGCCACGATGCGAACGAGGGGCTGAAGGCCTTCCTTGAGAAGCGGAAGCCTGAGTGGAAGAATCGGTAAGGGCCGTAAACCTTCCATCAATAAAGATCTTGTGGGGGTCGACCTTTTCAGGAAATCTCCGCCTGCTTTGCTTCAATATGATGACGACCTTGTTGCAAAAGCTCATGACGTCATTGGCACCCCCACTGCCGTTCCACCTGTGAACCGGATGATGATAGCCGCCCACGGCCGTATCACTGACATTGCCATATCTGCCGAAGTGGGATGTCTCCTCAAAGTGGGGCAATTTGCCCAGGGACTTGGCTCTCCTGATAGCAGCGGACCTCTTTTCATCCCTGGAGGTGAAAGCGGTGATCATTCTGTCGAGAAGCCCTTCGACTATGAGCAGTCCCGAAGTCGCGACAAGGCAGCATATGAGAGTCAGATGGCCAATACCCTGCCGCGCGATTTCGTGGATTGCTGCCGAGGGTTCTCCGTGGTGAGCATGAGCACCGGACAGGAAGAGGGTGTCGCCCTCCGTGACAAAGGTCGAAACGGCCTCTCTCATGGTCATGACTTTGCTCATGGTCCCCACCTTTCGTGGGAATCAAGAGGAAAGGACCCCTTTCCCGGATCGGTGTAAGCCGGGTTTCTTGGAGATCTCCCGGGCCGGGAGCTTGCCCTACCCGGCGAGGCGGTCTCGGATGAAATCGATCACCTCTCCTGTGACGGTTCCCGGACCGAAGATCTCGGCTATTCCCGCCTTTTTTAGCGCAGGGATGTCTTCATCGGGTATGATGCCTCCCCCTATGACGAGGATATCTTCTGCCCCCCTCTCCCGCAGGAGCTCCATGACCCTTGGGAAGAGGTGGTCATGGGCACCGGACAGGATGCTCATGGCTATCACATCCACGTCTTCCTCTATGGCGGCATCAACGATATTCTCGGGGGTCTGCCTGATCCCCGTATAGACGACCTCCATGCCGGCATCCATCAGGGCCCTGGCTACTATCTTGATGCCCCGGTCATGGCCGTCAAGGCCGGGTTTGGCTGCAAGGACCCTTATCCTCCTCTTGCCGGCGGAATTCACACCTTTCCTGTCTTCTCCCATGGATCACGACCTCATGAATCCAACAAAGGTTCCCGGTTAACGGCTGTTGCTCAAATCAGGAGAACATAGGCTGCAAAGAGGTAATCTCATATGCCCTGTTCGGAAATGAGACAAATGAAACCCCCTGGCAAGAGCCCGTTAGCCCAGGACATCCACCTGGCGGTATTCTCCGAACACATCCCTCAGCACGTCGCAGATCTCTCCGAGGGTGGCCCCCGCCTTCACTGCCGTAAGGATGGGGGGCATGAGATTGATATCACCCGTTGCCGCGTGTTTCAGGGACGAGAGAGACTCGGCTACCTCGCCGCCATTCCTTTCTGATTTCAGCCTCTGTAACCTTTCAATTTGTGCGGTCCGCACCGCCGGGTCCACCCTCAGTAAATTGGCAGGCCTTTCCTCTTTCACCCGGAAGCGGTTGAGCCCTACGATAACCCTCTCTCCCCTCTCGATCTCCCGTTGGTACCTGTAAGCGCTCTCCTGGATTTCCCTCTGCACATAGCCATTTTCAATGGCTGCCACAGCTCCACCCATTGAATCTATCTTCTTGATATACTCTTCCGCCCCCCGGGAGACCTCTTGGGTGAGCTTTTCTACGTAATAGGAGCCTCCCAGCGGGTCAACCGTATCAGCCACGCGGGTTTCATGGGCGATGAGCTGCTGGGTCCTCAAGGCCACCTGCACGGCATCCTCAGAGGGGAGGCAAAGGGCCTCGTCCATGGAGTTCGTGTGCAAGGACTGGGTGCCTCCAAGGACTGCCGATAGGGCCTGAAAGGCCACCCTGGCAATGTTGTTCTTTGGTTGTTGGGCCGTCAACGTGCACCCTGCAGTCTGGGTGTGGAATCGAAGCATCATGGATCTGGGGTTTTTGGCCTTGAATCGGTCCTTCATTATCCTGGCCCAGAGATGCCTTGCTGCACGAAATTTGGCTACCTCCTCAAAAAAATCCAGGTGTGCGTTGAAAAAGAAGGAGAGCCTCGGCCCAAAGACATCCACATCGAGCCCCGCCTTCAGTGCGGCTTCAACGTATGCTATACCGTTTGCCAGTGTGAAGGCCACCTCCTGGATCGCATTGGATCCTGCTTCCCTGATATGGTACCCGCTTATACTTATGGTGTTCCATAAGGGCATATTATCGGCGCAGAAGGAAAATATGTCGGTTATCAGACGCATGGAAGGTCGCGGAGGGAATATGTAGGTGCCCCTTGAAGAATATTCCTTAAGGATATCATTCTGGATGGTCCCCTTCAGTTTCTTCATTGGCACTCCCTGCCCTTCTGCGACCGTTATGTACATGGCAAGGAGAATTGCAGCCGGGGCGTTGATGGTCATGGAGGTGCTTACCTGATCAAGAGGGATTCCCTCAAAAAGGGTCTCCATGTCCCTGAGAGATGAAATGGCCACCCCCACCTTGCCGACTTCCCCCAGGGCCAGCTCGTGGTCCGAATCGTAGCCCATCTGTGTGGGGAGATCAAAAGCAACGGACAGGCCGGTCTGCCCCTGCGCTAGCAGGAAGCCGTAACGTCTGTTAGATTCCTCCGCAGTCCCGAAACCCGCGTATTGTCTCATGGTCCAGTACCTGCCCCTGTACATGGTAGGCTGGATCCCCCTGGTAAAGGGATACTCGCCCGGAAATCCCAGATCTTTCAGGTAGTCCAAAGATAGATTGTCAATGGGCGTGTAAAGCCTCTCTACGGGAATGCCGGAGTTGCTCTCGAAGATCTCCTGCCTCTCCGGGCGGGATTCGAGGCCTTTCCGGACCTCCCTATTCCAGCGACCGAATTGTCTTCGCAGCCCTTCAAGCTCCTTTTTCCGCGACATTTCACAGCCCTTTCGATGTATTCGGTGCGGTTACAATCAGAAAAATATTCCATAGTCCAAAGCCCTGTCAAACCAATTTTCTCCTTGACAAAGAGGTGTAGCTAAATTATAGCCATAATGCAACTATTCCAAAGACTGCACCCGGGGATGGCTGAATCAGGTTAAGGAAACGAACTCGCGAATTGGGTCAATCGTTATCAGAGGGAAAATACAGAGTTGGCCGGTGCGGAGGCCGGTTGGGAAATATTGTAACCGCATAGTCTTAGCGGAGGGCAAGTCGCCAAGATTTTAGAATGAGAGGTGGATTAGGGCAATGACAATAAACGAAATCCTGGATATGCTCCGGGGCATAATCCACACCACCGGGGTCTTCAACTTCCAATTGAAGCTCGTCGTAATGTGGGGTGTTGGTTCCCTCTTCATGTATCTGGCCATCGCAAAGAAATACGAACCCCTGCTGCTTTTGCCCATCGGCTTTGGGATCTTTGTCGTCAATTTTCCCCTGGTGCCGTTGATGGGTTATTCGCACGGCCATGCCCAGTTGCTTCAAATCTTTTATCACTACGGTCTGGAGTGGGAAGTCATACCCTGCGTGATATTCTTGGGGCTTGGGGCCATGACGGATTTTGGGCCCTTGATAGCGAATCCCAAGACACTGATAATAGGAGCCGGCGCCCAGCTGGGAGTCTTTGTGACCTTCACGGGCACGGTTTTGGCAGGATTCACCCTTAAGGAAGCGGCCTCCGTCGGAATCATAGGTGGTGCTGACGGGCCCACTACGGTCTACCTCACGCAGCACCTGGCCCCCCAGCTCCTGGGACCCAACGCGCTTGCAGCCTATTCCTACATGGCGATGGTGCCCCTGATTCAACCCGGTATCATGAGATTGTTGACGACCGACAGGGAGAGGACAATTCGCATGAGGCAACTCAGGCCTGTCTCAAAGACGGAGAGGATCCTCTTCCCGCTGATTTCTGCCGGTATCATTGCCCTGCTTGTCCCCTCCGTCGTACCGCTCATGGGCATGTTTATGCTGGGCAATTTGATGAAGGAGAGCGGTGTGGTTGCCAGGTTAACGGACACGGCCCAGGGCTCCTTGATGAACATTGTCACCATCTTCCTTGGTATATCCGTGGGTGCCACCATGCATGCGGATAATTTCTTAAGCTGGAAACCCCTTTTCATATTCGGCCTCGGACTCATTGACTTCGCAGTGTGCACGATTGGAGGAATCTTGACGGTTAAGGTGATGAACCTGTTCCTCAAAGAAAAGATAAATCCTTTGATAGGATCGGCCGGGGTGTCTGCGGTGCCCATGGCGGCAAGGGTCTCCCAGATACAAGGGCTCAAGTATGACAAGACGAACCACCTGCTGATGCATGCCATGGGACCGAACCTGGCAGGGGTTATCGGCTCTGCCGCAGCCGCGGGTATGTTTATCGCCATGTTCGATTAGGGTGAGGTGGGCATGGGAAAGCATTCTGAAGAATTCCCGGGGGAGGAAAGATCAGAAAATGAAAAAGGGTTCCCTTATCCTGTTGATTCTCTATCTTAGCGTCTTTGGGTTCTGCGGGCTGACATGGGCAGATGACTTCCTGGGCGTTCCCCTCATACAAGGAGGGCGACTGGTCCAGAAATCAGATAAACAGGTGGAGATAAAGACGCCACTAACCCATGACGAAGTCCTGGCGTATTACAAAGAGGCCTTGAAAGACTTGCCAGACATAAAGATCCGGGACTGGGAGCGTGCGACATATATTGAAGATGACGGGAAAGAGGCCTGGCATTCCATTACCATATCAAAGCAGGATGAAAGGGGTACCAAGGTCGTCATAACAAAGGACAGATGGACCTGGATCATCGGAACCCTCGTTCTCAGATATATCGGGGTGTTCGTGGTCCTCCTGTTTCTCCTTGTGGGGATGTCCCTTTCGGGCGCCATTATATCCCGTTTGGTCAAGAAATCTGGATAGAACAGACGTTTGACAAGCTACTACAACGGAGACGTCCGACCCTTCGGCAGGCCTTTTCAGGGGGTTCAGTGATCGTCCTCCGGCCTCACGGAATGATCTAGAGGGGAATGTTGCCGTGCTTCCTTTCGGTGAGTGCTTCTCTTTTGTCCTTGAGCATCATGAGGGCATGAATGAGATGGGGGCGCGTATGTTCAGGGTATATGACCTGGTCTATGTAACCCAGTTCGGCGGCCTTGAAGGGGCTGGCAAAATTGTTCCTGTACTCCTTGACTAACTTCTCCCTGGTGGCTTCCGGGTCCTGGGAACTGTCGATATCCTTCCGAAATATTATGTTGACAGCACCTTCAGGACCCATAACTGCAATCTCCGCCGTAGGATACGCATAATTGATGTCGCTTCCGTGGTGTTTGCTGGACATGACGTCGTAGGCCCCCCCATAGGCCTTGCGGGTGATGACGGTGATCTTGGGGACCGTGGCCTCGCAGTAGGCAAATATTACCTTGGAGCCATGTTTTATGATCCCTCCGTGTTCCTGGTTGACACCCGGCAGGAAGCCGGGGACATCCACAAAGGTGACCAGCGGTATGTTGAAGCAATCACACATCCTCACGAACCGGGAGGCCTTCATGGATGCATTGATGTCGAGGCATCCGGCAAGGAATCGGGGTTGATTGGCGACTATTCCGACCGCGTGCCCGTTCAGCCTTCCAAAGCCTATAATGAGATTTCTGGCAAAATGTTCCTGGATCTCCAAGAAGTGGTTGTTGTCCAGCACGGAGTGGATGATATCCTTCATGTCATAAGGTAGTTTGGGGTTTTCCGGGATGACCCTGTTGAGGGATTTGTCCGTCCTTCCCCGGTCATCGGTACTGGCGACGAAGGGGGGGAGTTCCCTGAAGTTTTGAGGCAGGTAACCAAGGAGTTCCCTGACACGGTCCAAGGCAGCCTTGTCAGAGTCTTCCGCAAACTGGGCGACGCCGCTCTTGGCATTGTGGGTCATGGCCCCGCCCAATTCCTCGGGTGTCACGTCCTCCGAGGTAACAGCTTTGATCACCTGGGGCCCGGTGATGAACATGTTACTCGTGTCCTTCACCATGATGATGAAGTCGGTTAGGGCCGGGGAGTAGACGGCGCCTCCGGCGCAGGGGCCCATGATGACGGAGATTTGCGGGACCACGCCGGAGGCCTTGACATTTCTCCTGAATATTTCCCCGTAACTACCGAGGCTTACAATGCCCTCCTGTATCCTGGCACCTCCGGAGTCATTCAACCCGATGATGGGTGCTCCAACCTTGATGGCAAGATCCATGATCTTGCACACCTTTTCCCCGAAGGGGCCGCTCAGGGACCCGCCGAATACGGTAAAATCCTGGGAGAAAATGAATATCCTTCGGCCACCGACGGTGCCATATCCGGTCACGACCCCGTCTCCCGGAATCTTCTTCTTTTGCATGCCGAAGTCGTGACATCTGTGGACGACAAATTTGTCTATCTCTTGAAAACTGCCTTCGTCGAGGAGGTAGTGGATTCTCTCTCTGGCGGTCATCTTGCCCTTGGCGTGCTGCTCTTCTATTCGCCTTGGGCCGCCACCCTGCTCTGCCTCTAGGTTTCTCTTCTCTAGCTCACTGATCTTTTCATCGATGTCCATTGATCGGGCCTCCTGGGTAACCTACGAGGAGCCCTGAATGTCACATTGCCCTACTCCAGCACGATCAGAACGGCGTCTGCTTCAACGGCGTCCCCGCCCTTGCACCTTACCTCCTTGACGGTACCGGAGGCCGTTGAAACAACGGGCAACTCCATCTTCATTGCTTCGAGGATCACCACCTCGTCGTTCTCGTTTACCGCGTCGCCGACTTTTACTTTCACATCAATAACCTTCCCTCCCATAGGGGCTGTCACTTCACTCACTGTCGTCTCCTCCTTCAATTGATAATTTGTTTCGGCATGGCATTTATGAAAACCCATCATATAACATTGGAAACACCTCTCTTGTCAAGGGTAAATTAAGAGGTAATTCATATGATTCATGGTAATTCTTGGTTTTCATAGAGCACCTTTACTCTAAAGGTCAAGCTTTTTTGGAAAGAATTATGAAGCATATATGAGTTCTTGACATAACATGTCAATTTTATTAAAATAACCAAAAACGAAGCCAAGAAAACCTTGCCTGGTTAAATCTATAAGGGCAAGCTCTTTTTTTGGAGCTATGATGGCTTAAGGAGGATCGCGCATGCCGGTATACATATGGGTAGCTGAAACCAAGAGGGGCAGGAAGCTGAAGGGAGAGATCGATGCGGCCAATGAAAACATTGCCCTCAATCAGCTAAGGAAGCGCAACTTCACGGTCAAGAAACTCAAACCCAAGCCCAAGGATCTCTTCGAGAACGTCTCCTTCCTCCAACCCAAGGTCACGAACAAGGATATTGTGGTCTTCACCCGGCAGTTCTCTACGATGATAGATGCAGGCCTTCCCCTGGTGCAGGGACTAACGATACTGGCAGAGCAGTCCGCCAATCCCACCTTCAAGAAGATCCTTAAGGAGATAACAAGGGACGTGGAAGGGGGGTCGACGCTGGCCGAGGCAATGAAGAAACACCCCAAGATCTTCGACGCCCTCTTTGTAAACCTCGTAGCGGCCGGAGAGGTCGGCGGGATACTGGATACCATTCTGCGGCGCCTGGCGGAGTACATCGAGAAGGCGGAAAAATTGAAGTCTCAGATCAAAGGGGCCTTGACTTACCCGATTGTGGTCGTGGCGATCGCTATCATCGTGATTGCCGTCATCCTCATCTTCGTTATTCCCGTGTTCGAAGAGATGTTTTCCAGCTTCGGATCCGCGCTCCCCGCGCCTACCCAGATCGTGGTCAACATGAGCCGCTTCATGAAGGGCAATTTCTATTGGATCTTTCTGGCGCTCGGGGCGCTTGCAGTGGGCTTCAAGAAATACAGGGACACAAATGCCGGCAGAAAGGTCACGGATACCATTGCCCTGAAGCTCCCGGTCTTTGGAGAATTGCTCAAAAAGGTGGCTGTAGCCAGGTTTACGAGGACCTTGGGGACGATGATCACGAGCGGTGTTCCTATCTTGGATGCCCTGGACATCGTGGCAAAGACATCCGGAAATGTCGTCCTGGAAGAAATCATTTATGAGGTGAGGGCCAGTATTGCAGAAGGTCAGTCCATTGCGGAACCCCTGTCCGAGAATGATGTGTTCCCGGGGATGGTTGTACAGATGATCTCGGTGGGGGAGGCCACGGGTGCCCTGGATAGCATGCTGGCAAAGATCGCGGACTTCTACGACGAAGAAGTAGATGCCGCGGTGGACGCAATGACATCCATGCTGGAGCCCTTGCTGATGTTGTTCCTTGGGGGCGCCATAGGTGGCTTGGTTATCGCCATGTACCTGCCTATCTTTCAAATGGCCGCCGCCATGGGCTAGTACAGGGAAGGTATGGACGATACCGGCGCAAGGAGG
The DNA here is from genome assembly GCA_019308745.1 of Deltaproteobacteria bacterium. GTDB lineage: Bacteria > Desulfobacterota > DSM-4660 > Desulfatiglandales > HGW-15 > JAFDHO01. The sequence goes on along the minus strand of JAFDHO010000005.1, from coordinate 57,389 downwards.
GGGGAAGAAGGACTCTCCAGGCGCCTTCAAAAGCTTATGTTTTTGAGGGTGGTTTTCGGCTCTCTGCTTCTGGGTGCTTCCATCATTATCCAGGTGAGGGAGACCCAGACATACTTTGGAAACATCCAGACCTCCCACTACGCCATCATCGCCGCGATTTACTTCCTCACGTTCATCTATGCCATCCTTCTGAAAAGGCTAAGGGATCTCGTCAGATTTGCCTACGTGCAGCTCCTGGTGGACACCCTTCTCGTAACGATCATCATTTATGTGACGGGTGGCATTGAGAGTATTTTTTCTTTCCTCTATATCCTGACCATAATCAACGGGAGCATAATCCTGTATCGCAAGGGAGGGATGGCAATTGCCTCCAGCTGCAGCATCCTCTACGGCCTCCTTCTGGACCTTCATTACTACGGCTTCATAGAGCCTATCGGAAGCAGGCTCCACTATTCCCTGGAGTATCAGAGCATCTATATCTTCTACATGATCCTCGTAAATATCGTCGCCTTCTATGTGGTTGCCTTTCTCAGCAGCTATCCGTCGGAGCAGGAGAGAAAGAGCCGGGTCGAACTAAAGGCCAAACAGGATGATATCATCCGACTGGAGGCCTTGAATGAGTGGATCATCCAGAGTATCGATTCCGGCTTGATTACGGTGGATGACAGGTACAGGGTTATTCTCTTCAACCCGGCTGCCGAGAAGATATTTGAGCTGGGAGCACAGAGCGCCGTGGGCGCCAACATCTTTGAAGTGATTCCCTTCTTGCGGGAATATGTGGCGGGGGATTCAGGGCCTTTGAGGTTGAGAAGCAGAGCGCATACCTATGCGGACATCGAATACTGCAAACCCGACGGGAGGACCGCATTCCTGAGACTGTCCATCTCTCCCCTCCATGCACCGGAGAGCGGAAGCAGGGGACAGATCCTCTTCTTCCAGGACATAACCGAGATCAAGCGCATCGAGGATGAGATGAAGAGGGTTGAAGGCCTAGCCATGATCGGCGAGCTGGCAGCGGGCATAGCCCACGAGGTCCGAAACCCCATGGCTTCGATCAGCGGGTCCATCCAGATCCTCAAGGAAGGCCTGGACAAGAAGGATGTCAACAGCAGGCTCATGGATATTATATTAAGGGAAATCAGTAGGTTAAACCATCTGGTCAATGATTTTCTCCACTATGCCAGGCCCAGGGAACCAAAACTGCGACCGATCAACCTCGAGAACATTATCATCGATTCCCTGGAACTGTTCAAGAACAGCGAAAAATGGGTCTCAAACGTGCGGGTCGAGACCCATTTCAATGGATCCATCAACATCAATACAGATCCTGAACAGATCAAACAGGTTCTCTGGAATCTCTACATAAACGCCGGAGAAGCCATGCCCCAGGGAGGGGTCCTCCACATCTGGACCGACCGGGTCGCGGTGAGGGATGGTCTGGAAAGGGGGGACGAAATGGCAAGGATAGTGGTGCGGGACACGGGTGAAGGATTCAGTGATGCGGCGCTCGAACACCTCTTTACACCTTTTTTTACCACCAAAGACGAGGGCTCAGGCCTGGGCCTTGCCATAGTCAAGAGGATCATCGATGGCCTCAACGGCAGAGTCTCCGGGAGGCGCCATCCTGAAGGGGGGGCCGAGATTACCATCCTACTCCCCCCATCTTCATCCCAATAGTTGAGAGAGCCTTTCTGAGAAGTGATTTTCCGCAAAGGGGGACAGCCAAGGGATGGTGAACAGGGCACCAGGCGGCAGATATTTAGTTAGGATTTTGCAAAGCCGAAGTGCTCCTGGGACACTTGGTTGTGGCCGCAGGGCAGGTCTTTTCCAGAGGCTCAATCAAATTTCTCCCAGGCATCATGAACGGCACCAAACATTTAACAAAGGTCGTCAGTAGCTCCAGGAGATCATCTCCACCGGAGCCTCTGTCTTCTGTGCCTGTGAGGCGATGATTATGAGGCTCATGGGGGCGTAAAAAGGCTCAGGACGAATATCGAGCCTCTGGAAAAGACCTTCCAGGGGCCACGGGCCTCATGGCGTTGATCAAGCCTTTGGCAAGTGTCTGCTTTTGCAAAATCCTAACCGGACACCAATGGTATATAATAGAAATTTTGGTTACGAATATCCACTTGGGATTTTGCAGGAGGATTCCCAGTGTAGCCCTTGGCCCCTGTTGTTGGCCAGGTTCACAGCAAGATAAGGGGCCTACGAGGTAGCGGGAAGTCTCTTATCAGCAGCAATAGGGCGACCGGGCCTACCCGGTTCTCGGCAGAGATCAGCGCGGTCACTATGGAAGGCTGTCTAAATGCGAGATCTTTTGAGTCACTTTCCAGAGAAATGGAAAAAGGTTCCCTAGCAGATCAGAAATGGTTCAGTAGAGTCGAGAGACCGAGCCGCTATATCGGTGGAGAAGTCAATGCGGTCAGAAAGGACCATTCAAAGGTCGAAGTGTCCGTGGCCCTGGGGTTCCCGGATACTTACGAAGTTGGGATGTCCCACTTGGGGTTGAAGATCCTCTACCACGTTATTAACAGAGAGGATTGGATCGCATGCGAACGGGTCTTTTGTCCCTGGGTTGACATGGAAGACAGGTTGAGGGCCGGGGGATTGGCACTTTCGACATTGGAGTCGGAAAGGCCGCTCAAGGCCTTTGATATCATAGGGTTCAGCCTCCAGAGTGAATTGTCCTTCACCAACGTCCTGACTATGCTTGACCTCGCGGGCATTGCATTCATGTCGAAAGAAAGGAGGGACCCATTCCCCCTGATAATAGCAGGGGGGCCGGCGTGTTTCAATCCTGAGCCCGTGGCTGAGCTCTTCGATGTCATGGTGCTAGGGGATGGCGAGCGGGCAATTTTGGAAATCTGCAGGGCAATTAGACAGACAAAAGGACAAGGGCGTGTGGGGAAGGAAGAGATCCTGCACAGGCTTGCGGGGATAAGCGGTGTTTATGTGCCTTCTCTTTTCCAAGTGCATTACAAGGAAGGCGGGCTGATTCAGGGAATAGAGCCCCTTCGGCCTGGGTACGCGGAAGTCCAGAAGGCCATCTTGCCTGATATTGGAGAGTGTCCTTTCCCTACGAATCACGTCGTGCCCTTTACGGAATTGGTTCATGACCGCTTGGCGATCGAGGTGGCCCGGGGATGTACGAGGGGATGCCGATTTTGTCAGGCAGGGATGATCTACCGGCCGGTGAGGGAACGAGACCCCGGGTCGATCCTGGAGATTGCCGAGCGGGGCATCCAGGAAACAGGGTTTGATGAATTATCCCTCCTCTCCCTCAGTTCCGGAGATTATAGCTGTATCTTGCCGTTGCTCAGGGCCTTGATGGACAGACAATCCCAGGAAAAGACCGCCATCAGTCTCCCATCCTTGAGAGTGGACAGCCTCGATCCATCGTGGCTCGATGAGGTCAAGAGGGTAAGGAAGACAGGTTTTACCTTGGCCCCGGAGACGGGGAACGACGGGCTGAGAAAAGTCGTCAATAAACCCTTGACCAATGATGAGGTCTTGAGCACTGTGAGGGAGGTATACAGGGCGGGATGGAACCTGGTCAAGCTGTACTTCATGGTGGGGCTGCCCGGAGAAAGGGAAGATGACGTCAAGGACATAATAGACTTGGCAAAGGAAGCGGCGGGCCTTTCCAAGAGACCAGGCAGGAAGGGCGGGCTCAATATAAGTGTATCCACCTTTGTGCCCAAGTCCCACACACCCTTTATGTGGGCCAAGCAACTTCCATTGGGCGAGGGCCGGAGGCGCATTGAGCTGGTAAGAAATGCCTTGAAAGGCAAGACCATCCGGGTCAAATGGAACCATCCTGAAATGGGTTGGCTTGAGGGCATCTTTGCAAGGGGTGATAGGCGATTGTCCCGGGTCCTGATAAGGGCCTGGCGCAGGGGAGCACGTTTTGATGCCTGGGGCGAACACTATGACATGGACCTATGGAGGGAGGCATTCAAGAGATCGAACCTGGACCCGGAGTTCTATCTCTATCGGGAGAGGTCTCTCAGCGAGGTCCTGCCCTGGCATCACATCAAATCAGGGGTCAAAGATGCCTATCTCAAAGAAGAATGGCTGAAGGCTCAAAAGGGAGAGACGACGCCTGACTGCCGGGAGGGGTGCCTCAATTGCGGCGTATGCGATCACAGGGAACATGCCCCCAGACTCTACAGGGATTGGGAGCCTTCTGGGAGCGATTTGTCCCTTCGGCCGGAGGTCTTGGGGCAGCCACGCAGATACAGGCTTACCTTTTCCAAGACCGGTAAGATAAGATTCCTGAGCCACCTGGAGATGGTCCGGGTGTTCTTGAGGGCCTTCAAGAGGGCTGGTCTCAGACCTGTATACTCGAAGGGATATCATCCCTTGCCAAAGGTGACCTTTTCTCCGGCCCTGCCGGTGGGTGTGGAGAGTCTCGAGGAAACCGTGGACCTCGAACTCCAGGGAGGGCATACCCCTATGGGGATCCAAGAAGAAGTCCAAAGGCAACTTCCAGAGGGGCTCTCAATCAGGATGGTGGAAGATGTCACCTCGAAACCAAAAAACAGGGGAATAAAGGAAAGCCATTTCAGGGTGGATCTTGATGGCCAGAACCTGAGCAAAGAGGCCCTGAAGGAGTTCATGGAATCGGAGCAATTCCCTGTCATAAAGAAGACAAGGAAGGGGGAGAGGGCCGTTGATGCCAGGGCCCTCGTGAAATCCATGTGCTTCCCTGGACCCGATAAACTGGAATTGGTCATCATCCACGGCCAAGGGGCGGCGTTGAGGCCGATTGACATCATCAAGGAGGTATTTCAGCTTGACAGTGAGGCCCTTGAAGATATCCGGATACTGAAGACAAGGCAGGTCATGAAGTGAATGGTCGCTGTTTGGAGCAGGGGGGATTGAAAGGATGCCTTTGGCTGGGGTGCCGCTAGGAGCGTGGAGCACTGAGCTATGTCCAGTGAATTGATCATAAACGCCAGACCGCATGAGACAAGGGTCGCCCTTGTGGAGAACGGCACGGTCGTGGAACTCCATATCGAACGCCGGACCGGTCAGGAGATAACGGGCAATATTTACAAGGGGCGGGTGGCAAAGGTCCTGCCCGGAATGCAGGCGGCCTTTGTGGACACTAGTCTTGAGCGTAGCGCATTCCTCTATGTATCGGATGTTTACCGGAATTTCGATGAAATCGAGAGATTGATGCTCCAAAACAGCATGGCAAACGGGGATGAAATCCATGGGGAGACCCTATGGAAGGATCGGGTATCCCCGGAGATCCACTTGAATATCGAAGATCTGCTTCGTGAAGGCCAGGACATAATGGTGCAGGTATCCAAAGAACCTATCGGCACAAAGGGGGCACGGCTGACATCCCATATCTCCCTGCCTGGCAGACACCTGGTGCTGATGCCTACTGTGAATCACATTGGCATATCTCGACGCATAGAGGATACGGCCGAACGGGAGAGATTGAGGCAGATCATGCAGGAGATAAGGCCCGACAGCTACGGCTTCATTGTGAGGACCGTAAGCGAGGGGGCGGACAGGGAAAAACTAAGATCCGAGATGGAATTCCTCCTCAGACTGTGGAACAACATTCAAGAGAGAATGGCAAAATCAACAGGTCCTTGTCTCTTGCACAGGGATTTGAACATAATCCTGCGTTCTGTCAGGGATCTCTTTACGCGTGAAGTGGACAGGCTTGTTATAGACTCCAGGGAAGAGTACCAAAATGTCATGGAATTTATCGCTCACTTCGCTCCCCGGCTGAGGTATTCGGTAGAACTCTATGAGGGGGATGAACCCATTTTTGATCTGTACGGCATAGAGATAGAGATATCCAGGGCCCTTGAGAAGAAGGTATGGCTCAAATCAGGAGGATACATCGTCATTGAGTTGACCGAGGCACTTACGGCGATAGACGTTAACACCGGAAGCTATGTGGGAAAGAGGAATTTGGAGGAGACCATATTAAAGACCAATGTGGAAGCGGTCAAGGAGATAGCCTATCAATTGCGATTGAGGAATATCGGCGGCCTCATAGTGATAGACTTCATAGACATGGAGAAGAAGACCAATAGGGAGCGGGTGTTTGCGGCCTTGAAGGAGGCCTTGAGCAAAGACAGGGCCAAGACACACGTGCTCAGGATGTCCGAACTGGGCCTCATCGAGATGACGAGGAAAAGGACGCGGGAAAGTCTCAACAGGTTACTTTGTGAACCCTGCGCTTACTGCGATGGCATAGGAACCTTGAAATCCAAGAGGACGGTCTGCTACGAGATCTTCAGGGATCTGGAAAGGGAGGCCAAGAATACCCAGGAGGGTGATAACATCTATGTCCAAGTGAATCCTGAAGTGGGGGACATGCTCAAGGAAGAGGAACAGGAGTCAATCATAGAGATGGAAAAAATGCTGAATAAGCGGATCATAATCCTCACGGAGGAGAATTTCCATCTGGAGCAATATGAAATCAGCACCTAGGCCTGATAAGAATGGTGGGTCAAAAGGACCAAGGAAAAAGGCACGGAGGCCTTTGAAGAAAGATCAATGGCCCCCGTGGATAGCTTGCCTTTGCGGGGGCCTGCCGCGGGCTTCCAAGGGTGTGATACCATCTTGACAAAAGGGAGGTTACGGAGAATTGCTGGTAAGATCTGCGGGGATAACCGATGTCGGACTCAAGAGAGTGAGGAATGAAGATGTGTATAGTATCGAAGAGGCCCTGGGGCTCTACCTGGTTGCCGATGGCATGGGGGGGCATCAGGCGGGTGGAGTGGCAAGCAACATAGCTGCAAAGATCGTGAGTCAGGCCTATAAAAAATGGCTTGAGGAGGGAGCGCATCCAGAGGAGATCTTTGGAGCCCAGGACCCCTCCCTGAGCGTGCAGGGCAACTACGTCCTGGGTAGCATACGTCTCGCCAATCGCATCATCTATGAAATGGCTAACCAGTATGAGCAATACCGGGGTATGGGCACGACCATTGCCCTCCTTGTCGTTACTCCCGCCATCGTCATAGCCGGCAACGTGGGTGACAGCCGCATTTACCTCATCCGGGACGGTCAGAGCGAAAAACTATCAAAAGATCACACAGTGGTGTCAGAACAGGTCGAGATGGGGATCATGACGAAAGAGGAGGCTCAGAACTCGACCCTTAGGCATGTCTTGACCAGGAACCTGGGGTCTTCTCAAGAACTGGATGTGGATATCTATGAGATAGAGCCCTCGGACAATGACCGATTCCTGTTATGTACGGACGGTTTGACGGATCTGGTAAGCGACGAAGAAATCCTGGGGATAGCCCAAAGAGGTGACGACCCGGAAGAGATTTGCAGGGAGCTCGTGGAGATGACCCTCAAGCGTGGCGCCCGCGATAATACGACAGTGGTCACCCTGTTCTTCTCAGACGTGGGCGGGAGGAGACAGGGCAAGATCGGAAGCAAGCTGGGCTACTTCTTCTCCGATCTTCTCACCGGGGCGAGGAAGCTGACCAATCCGTGATGCGATGCTTGATCAGTACCCCAAGTAGTCTTGGCGCATGAAAATGGATCAAGATCCCTTGGAAGGGACAGGGGGCACCAATGCGCACGGAATATTGGGATACCGTAAGGTTGGACCTACCCTCCCGCTCACTCGCCTTCGCCGGGATGCCCAGTGTGGGAGCGCGGAGGAGCTTCACTTACCTTCATATGCCAGACTCCCTTATGGGGCGAGGAGCGAAAGGGCAGGGCACAGGCGGCTGCCAAAAATCTATCGTCTGTTTTTTGGGAAAAAGGATCTCCCTGGTGACAAATATATTGCTATTTTGAGATTAATTAGTTAACCTTTAGTTTGTGTAACCAGAAGGGGGGAATAGGACTATGACCAAGCTGATCCTGACATTCAACAAACAGGTCATCAAGGAGTTCCCTTTCAGGGAGGATAGCATGACAATAGGTCGCCACAGGGACAATGACATTGTCATCGATAACCTGGCGGTGTCCAGCTATCATGCAAAAATAGACAAAGTGGGCCCGGAGTATATCCTGACGGATCTCCAGAGCACGAACGGCACCTTTGTTAACGAAGAGAAGATCTCGGTTCGCAAGCTCTCCCACGGCGACAATATATTGATCGGCAAGCACAGCATCATCTTTGTTTCTGCCGGCAAGAAGGATGAACCCGGACTCGATGCTGAAAAGACCATGCTTCTGGAGACGGCCAGGCAGAAGGAACTTCTTTCAAAGCAGGAAATCCATCCTCTCAAGCCTAAGGGCCCCGGGAGGATCGGAGCCGTAAATTTTGTAGATGGTTCCGGACTGGGTGAAATAGAGTTGACAAAGAAGCTCACGAAGATCGGAAAGGCGGATACCTCTGAGATCAAGCTGTCGGGCATCTTCTTGGGGGGGACTGCCGCAACGATCAGCCGGCGTCCTTCGGGTTACACTATTTCCTTTACCGGGGGTATGACAAAGCTGAAAGTCAATGGGAAGGTCGTCAAAGGGAGTGCGGAACTGAAGGAATTCGACACCATTGAACTCGGATCCTACAAGTTCCAATTCTATCTAAAGGACCTGGAGCAAACCAAATCAGATTCCCCCCAATGATCGCCCCCTTATCGCAAGCAACGACCTGAAAGGACTTTGACTAGCCTGCCTTTTTCCGGATTCTCTTGAAACTCAAGAGGCCTTCCTCTATCTGGTCTTTGGTGAAGATCTTGTTGCACGCGATGCACTGGTACATCTCATCAGTCACTTTATCATAGAAGAACTCATCGGAGAAGTTAACGCCTCTAAAGCGCATGGAGAACTCATACACCTTCATGAACTTTCTGTTTTGGCAGGCGTCACATTCGAAATAGTCTTGAACAAACTCCATTTGCACCCTCCCTGCACCTTTGGACTGAAAATGAATGAACCGGATAGGGTATTTAACTCTTCTGATGTCTTTTTACAATATCTTTTTCCCTGTTAGACGGGGAGGCTCCCTCCCTAGATGGAGAGAAACGGGTGGGACCCCTGCCCCGGGGTGACTGCATCTATATCATTTCAGCCCGCTCCTACTCATAGGTGATTGGATCGCCGCCCTTCCTTCGCCGAATGGCCTCGAGGAGCCCGACGGCCCCCGTCATCATGTTGTCTCCTAGTGGTGCTCCGAGGTGGACGGGCAGGGATGTCCCTCTTAGGATCCCTCTCTTGGGCCCCGTTGCCACGATCGTTTCCAGGTCAGCAAATCCAATAGGCCTTCGAATATAGGCCCCGTGTCCTCCCTCATCGAGGATTTGGGAATGGGTTAGTTGGCCGTTACATAACTTGACAAGGAGATCCTCTATCTTCTCCGGGGTGATATCGCTGGTGTGGTATTCGAAGAACCCCGCAATCTCTCCCCCCAGCACGGAAGCTCCCAATGTATGAGACGTGGCAACATCCAGGACGAGGGCCTTGTCTTTTCCCTGGAGGCGGGGATCCATCGAGGCGCCCAGGATGGCCGCCATCCCGCTATCCATTACGTACACTTCCTCTGCGGGCAGGGAGCGTGCACGAAGCGCTATGGAATTCAATCGGTTGAAGGTCTGGGGGACTTCGTCGCTCCGGTAAAGCAAGTGATGGGGATAGGGGGCGTGGTCCAACCGCTCCTTGAACATCCTGTGACGGTAGTCCAGGTGAGAGATACCCTCGGGAGGCCGGCCGTGGTCCTGGGCGCAGATGCCGATGACGTGAAAGGAAAAAGGGACACCCAGGGCTCTCACAAGGGCCTCAAGCCTGTCAAATTGAATGTCTCCCAATTCGATATGGCGGTATTTCGCCCCCTCGCGCAGATCCTCCGCCTCCTCGTCACCGACCACCTGGATCCCCATGGAACGGACCCTGTCCAGGTTATGGTGAACAGTGGCGGCCGAGGAGACAGACATGAGAACCTGGCTCTTTCGAGCCCGTTGGCTCAATACCTTTGCCACGGCTCCCCCGCCCATCTCTACCCCGGTGACCAAGATAGGACCGGGGACTTTTTCCAATGCACTGGCCAGACTGAGGACCGGGGACTGGGCCACGGCCTTGTAATGGGTCCCAGATTCCAGTTCGTAGTAGAGGATGTCCATGGTCCCTGCACCGATATCAATCGCCAGGATAGACTTCATTGAGAAACTCCTTCCAATAGGTCTCACAACCGGGAGGTGTCCACCCCCATGGCATGTCGCCAGACAGACGTGAGGCAGAAGGCTGCAGGAAGCTCTGGAGTGCCCGAAAGGTGAGCGGCGTCATCAAATGAATTTTTTTTGGAGCCACCGCGCGGAGTCGAACCGCGGACATCCTCATTACGAGTGAGGTGCTCTGCCAGCTGAGCTACGGTGGCTCAAGGTAAGAAGAGCTAAAGGACGATCCTCTTTAGCCTCCTTGTGCCCATGGGACAATACCTGAATTTGAGCAAGGGGTCGTGAGGCGAACACCAGATCAATATAGGCTTTTGTCCACAAAGTCAAGCCGTGGGTCATTGACTCCGAGTCGAATACCCCTTGGAGTTAAGCTCATCCCTGTGAACCGCCATAAGCGTCACAAGGGCCTTTGCCGCTAATTTTTCTTCATTTCCCCGCAGGTCGAAAACTTCTGATTCTGAGATAATGATCTTGTTTCCTTCTCTAATGACCGTGGCGCGGCAAGAGAGGGCATCCCCGTAGGCGGGTCTTAAGAAGTTGATCTTGAATTCGATAGTCAAGATCTGGAAATCGTCACTGACCGTTGTAAAGGCAGCATAACCTGCCGTATGATCCGCCATTGTGGCCATGACCCCCGCATGAACAAAGCCATCCTGCTGGCGGTGGTGATCAGAGATCACCACGTGGGATTGGAAAAACCCCCTCTTGACGGTCTGTGCCCTGAACCCACAGTGCCTTATGAAACCGCGGCTGTAGTCACGGGCCAGGAATTCGGCCCTTTCCCTGGGTATGTCTCCTAACATGCGACTTGTTCCCGGAACGGCATTTCAATCTGTCCCAGACTCGGTGAAAATGAGTATACACAAAACAGGACAAGAGGCAAGGGGATTGTTCGGTGGGAGGTGCGCCACCGGCTTGCACCTTCGAAAGGGTCGTCCTGAAACTTGAGAGCCTGGTTATCACGTTGGGACGATTTTCCGCTTGACAACGGCATAAATAGTTGTACAATACAACTATGTACGATCATGACACCAAAGGTCATCGCAGGATGTTGTTCCTTATCTCGGAGCTGGCAAAGGCACTAAGGTGCTGCCAAAAGGAAGAGGTCTTTTGTGAAAACGTCACCTTTTCCCAATTCCGTGTCCTGGATGCCATAGGGGAGAGGAAGAGGATGAGGCTCTCAGAGCTCCATGATGTCCTGGGTGTGGACAAAAGCACCACGACACGCCTGGTGAATCCCTTGGTCAGGCAGGGGCTTATCCGCAGGGAAAGGTGTCAACAGGACGGGAGGGCTATCAATCTGTCCTTGACCCAAGAAGGGGTAGATGCCTGGAACAGTATCTGGGACTGCCTCTCGATCTTTATTGATAGCATCAGGAGAGGTATCCCGGAAGAGAAGAGCTCAGAGGTGTACGAGTCCGTGGGAATATTCCTAGACGCTATGAAAAGGGCCAGCTCCATCGGGGGCTGCAAATTCTGAGCCGCCGACTCGGAGGAATCGTGAAAAAAGAGGAGACAGGAAAACAATGGTCCGGGGTGGTCATGCTCAAGATGGCAACCGACAATGTGACCGCTCCCGCCAAATGTTGCGGAGAATCAGAAGAAGGGGATGTTTCAAAGCCCCGCCTTGAGCAGCCCTTTGTAATAGGATCATTGGAGAGCCCTGCCGGGAGGATCCCCCTTGTCTCCTCTTCCCTTTGCTTCAGGGACCGCCTCGGGACGTTCAGGGCCAGGTGGGGGATAGGTCGCATGCATTATGCAGTTGCCCCGGGCCTCTACGGCATTGGAGAGCCGGACGAAGAGAGCCCGGTGATGGTTACCGCCAACTACAAGATGAGTTTCGACAGCCTCCGAAAGGAACTGAAGGGACGCAGCGCCTGGGTATTAGTCCTGGACACGAAGGGAATAAACGTCTGGTGCGCTGCTGGCAAAGGGACTTTCGGGATGGAAGAACTGGTAAGGCGGATAGAAACCAGCCGGCTCAAGACGGTGGTGACCCACAGGGAATTGATTCTCCCGCAGCTCTCCGCCCCGGGAGTAGCCGCTCACCTGGTGAAAAAGTTCTCGGGCTTTAAGTCGATCTACGGGCCAATAAGGGCCGCGGACCTTCCTTCCTTCTTGGACAAAGGATGCAGGGCGAATCCAGAGATGAGAGTGAAGTCTTTTACGATCTGGGAGCGTTTTGTGTTGATTCCTGTGGAACTGGCAGGCGCCGTCAAAGGGGCCCTCATCGTTGCTGCCGCCCTATGTCTGTTGAGCGGTTTTCTCGGGCCGTCAGGGTTCTTCACGAATATTCTCGACCAGGGCGTTTTCGCTTCCCTGGGAGTCCTGTTTTCGATCCTCGCCGGAGCGGTCTTCACTCCCCTATTGTTGCCCTGGTTGCCCGGGCATGCCTTTTCAACCAAAGGACTGTTCATGGGGTTGTTGGGGGCCTTCACGATGTACGTGGTGAAGGCGGGAGAAATGGGAACCTGGGCAGCGAGGACGGAGCTGTTGGCCTGGTTTTTCCTGCTACCATCCCTGTCGGCCTATTTGGCCATGAACTTCACAGGCGCCTCTTCCTATACATCCCTCTCCGGGGTGAAGAAGGAGATGAGGTGGGCAGTCCCAATGGAGGTGACCGGCGGAATTATCGGCCTCGTCCTTTGGATAGGGTCGCTTGTGGCGCGACTTCCGGCTAAGGCTTGATCCACGAGGGTCAGAATGAAATGATGCCTCAAGTTTCACCCATGGATTGGACCCGGGAAATGATGTGGACAAGGGCCATTACTGGAGAGAGGTTGAGAGGATATGGGCAGATTGATGTATTTGAAAAACGTGGTTACCCTGGACTTTGATCCGGGCAAGTGCATAGGTTGCGGCATGTGCGCCATCGTGTGCCCGCAGGGAGTATGGACCTTGGATAACGGAAAGGCGGGAATAGGGAATCGGGATGCGTGCATGGAGTGCGGTGCATGTCGGACCAATTGTCCGGCCGAAGCGATCAGGGTTGAGGCCGGCGTGGGATGTGCGGCAGCGCTCATCAACGCGGCCTTGGGGAGGGATGGCGCAGCATGTTGTTGTAGCGCAGACTCGGAGGGCAAGGGGTCTGGTCCGGGCCAGGGAAGTGACGGGTGTGGTAAGGTGATTTGCTGTTAAATGAGCATGGCACAGGGCTCGGGTTAACATGGTCCACACAAGAGCGCTCGCACGTGCCTTATTCGGGAGGTAAAGCAAAGACACGGAACTGTAAGAAGACCTGGAGAGATTGAAACAAAGGGCGGACCTGAAGGAGGAAGGGAAAGTGCGTTTTAAGTGGGCTCTGCTAACAGACCTATATCAGCTTACAATGGTAGGGGGGTACGTCCAGGCGGGGAAAAAGGATCAGGTGGCCAACTTCGACTACTTCTTTCGGCGAATACCGGATGAGGGTGGCTATTGTGTCCTGGCAGGCCTGGCAGACCTGATCGAATACATAAAAGACCTTCGCTTTGAGCGGGATGACCTGGAATACCTGGATAGTCTCAACATCTTTCCGGGGAATTTCTTGCAATATCTCGAGAAATACAGGTTTTCGGGCGATCTTTGGGCCGTTCCGGAGGGGACGGTGGTCTTCCCCCACGAGCCTCTTGTCAGGGTAGCGGGCCCCCTGCCAGAGGCACAGTTGATTGAAACCATTCTCCTCAATATTATGAACTACCAGACACTCATAGCCACGAAGGGTGCCAGGATGCGGTGGGCAGCACAGGGGGATCCGGTAGTAGATTTCGGCCTTCGGAGGGCCCATGGACCGGACGGGGCCCTGATGGCCTCGCGGGCGGCTTACATTGGCGGGGTTGACGCGACATCGAACGTCTTGGCAGGACGCCTCTATGGAATCCCGGTCCGGGGTACCCATGCCCACTCCTGGGTCGAGAGCTTCTCGGATGAACTGGAGGCCTTTCGAGCTTACGCAAAGGTGTATCCGGAGGCATGCCTGCTCTTGGTGGATACCTACGATACCTTGAGGAGCGGTGTGCCCAATGCAATAAAGGTGTGGCGGGAACTGAAGGAAGAAGGGCATAAGCCCCTCGGGATTCGATTGGACAGCGGTGATTTGGCCTACCTGAGCAAAGAGGCGCGAAGGATGTTGGATGAAGCAGGGTTCAGGGAGGCCAAGATCGTTGCGTCCAGTGACCTCGACGAGTGGTTGGTTGAGAGCTTGAAGCGCCAGGGCGCAAAGATCGACATCTGGGGCATAGGAACCCGGCTCGCGACGTCTTACTCCTGCCCGGCCCTTGGAGGTGTTTACAAGTTGACGGCCCTGGACAAAGATGGCAGGGGCATGACCCCAAAGATAAAGAGGTCCGACAACCCTGAAAAGATCACCAATCCGGGCGTGAAAAAGGTGGTGCGGATATATGATCAAAGGGGGCAAATGAGAGGGGATGTCCTGTTCCTTGATGGAGAACCTCTTCCCAAGGGCTCTTCTTTTAAGGCCTTTCACCCCATGTTTTCACACATGGTCAAGACATATCCCGGGGAGTTCACCATGCGGGAGGTCTTGGTTCCTGTCTTCAAGCAGGGAAAGCTGGTGTACAGGAGTCCCTCCATGCATGAGATTCGCAAGACCACCCTCAAGAACCTCGAAGAACTGGACGATGCCTACAAACGTCTCCACAACCCCCACAAGTACCACGTCAGCCTCAGCGCCTCCCTCTTCAAGACGAAACAGGATCTGTTGCATCAGGCCCTGTCGAATAATTCCCGCACATCCTTCTCCCAGGGTGGTTACCGGGGCTAGGGTGTCCGCAGCCCAGAGCCCTGTCGATGATCGGAAGCGGCCCTTTTCGGATCAAGTGAAGCTCCCCCGGCAGGAGCGGGGGCCGTCTGTGGCCAAGCCAGGCGGAACTGCGCCGAAGCCAACCCGGCTTCGCACTGCGGGCTACGCGGCAGTCGCCTGTCGCCATTCCTCCCCGAGCCTCCGCACGGGGCATCCCGGCGAAGGCGAGTGAAAGGACATGATTCGAGGACCAGGGTCAGGTTTGTGAACACCGGTTGAGCGCGGGGAATTGGAAGATTCAGTGGAGTTCTGAGGCATGCCAAGAAGGAACCAGATAAGAAGAGAGAACCTGGTGCGGCTGATGACCTATATGCTCGCCTATCGGCCCGATGAGTTCGGTCTGGTCCCGGACCCGGAGGGATATGTGAGTTTCAAGGAACTGCTCTGGGCAATCCACGAGGAAGAGGGGATGGGCTATGTCCAAAGGGGTCATATCAACGAGATATTGATGGGAAAAGAGAGGGACACCTTTCAGACAGATGGAAGCCGCATAAGGGCACTGGACAGACATTGGACCATTGAGCAGGGCCCCTCTGCCCAAGGGGTACCAAGAATCCTCTATACCTCGGTGAGACGTAGGGCTTATCCCAAGGTGCTGAGAGACGGCCTTCGGTCTTCAGGGGGTAAATACATAGTGCTGGCCGGAGATCGGGAAATGGCTCAGAGAATAGGTCGAAGGAGAGATCCCCATCCCGTCGTTCTACAAGTCAGGACCCGGGAAGCCCAGAAGGAAACCCGTCCCTTTCTCAGTTTTGGGAAGCTCTACTTGGCGGAGATGGTACCCGCCCCCTCTATTACAGGACCGCCATTGCCCAAGGAGAAGGAAAAGGGCCAAAGGGGAGGCGAACGGAGGACAGAAGCGGGCAAGTCGGTTGACTTCGAGGCAGGGACTTTCTTTCTCGAGATGAACAAGGAGGAAGGGGCACGGGAGGGTCTGAAAAGGGGTAAGAAGAGAAAGGGGTGGAAGGAACAGGCACGAAAGGGCAGGAAGCAAAAAAGAGGATACTAGGGCATTCGCAAGAAAAAATGGCGAAACCTGATGCGTTCCATGCAGAAAAAGGGGGGAGAATCCCGGGGCAACGGGCTGCGAACCGCCTATTGCCCAAATTCCTTTTATTTGCCTTCGCCAGAATACCCTGCAGCTTGTTGTAAGGGAACAGTATTTAACCTTGACAGAAAATGATAATTATTATATTATTTTTATAATGAAATTAGAAAGTTAGTAGCAGTTTAGTCCTTTTCGGGTAATGAGGCTCCGGCTCCCACTTTCAGTCCCGGATGAGTTCTGTGGTCGGAGAGAGGAAAGGGGGGTCAGAGGGCCCTCAAGGGGGCAAATATCGCGGGGCAGGGCAATGCTGTTACCGTGCGGGCAATATGGAAACCCAAGAATTCTTAGCACAACTGGTCTACTCTGGTAAGGACCCTTCCCAACTCATCTTTGAAGATGAGCTTACCGGCCTTTACAACCGGCGGTTTCTCCACCAATACCTTGAATCAAGGGTCGATTGGAACTCCCTCAAAGACAATCCCCTGTCACTAATGATGATAGACGTAGACGATTTCAAGACGATCAATGATAGATTTGGGCATGAGACCGGGGACAGGGCGTTGATCTGGATAGCTGAATTGATCAGGGAGGTCGCAGAGGACAATGGCCTGGCCATCCGTTACGCGGGCGACGAATTCATCGTCCTGTTGGCACACTTCACCAAGGAGGCGTCCATCGAGCGGGGAACTCTCTTACGCCGGCGCATCCACGACAGGGCCTTTGAGCCCGGAGATACGGATACTCCCGTCCCCATGACCCTCAGCATCGGAATCGCCTCGGCGCCGGATGATGCGCTCACGGGGAAGGAACTGGTCCAAAAGGCTGATACGGCCCTCTACAGTGCGAAACGGAAGGGGAGGGACTGCGTGGTCCACGCAAGCGAGGTGAAGAGCGAAGAGGTATTTGAAAAGGCGGCGACATACCAACTGAGCGGCACCAATCTCGTGGGCAGGAACCAGCAAATCTCCCAGGTGGCTAAGGCACTCAAGGAATTTAGCAAGAAGAAGAACCAATTTATTATTGTCGAAGGCTCAGGTGGGATTGGGAAGAGTGAGTTCATCGAAGCAGTACGACGGAACATTGCCAAGAAGCAGGTCTTGGAGGTCAAACTAAAGGGGACAAGGCAAGAGGATTTTAGGCCTTACTATCTTATAGTGAATCTGCTGACCGAACTGCTGAATAAGAAGAAGGACAGAGGGCAAAACGTGCTCGAGGAGCTTGACCCGAAGGAGAGGGCCTACCTATCCCAGGTCTTTCCCCAGCTCGGTGCCAGTGACGAACCAATCCGGGAAGAAGAGGAGGTAACAATCAGGGAAGGGATCTTCGAGACCTTGGTGCGGTTCATTGAGAAAATCGTCGGTAAGCATCTCCTGTTCCTGTTTATTGATGACTTTCATCTTGCGGACGAAGCATCCATGCTCCTGCTGAGAAGGCTGATGCAGGGGCACGAAATGCCTCTGTTTATATGTGCTTCCTCATCGGAGTGGGCGGAAATAAGGCGACGGGAAGAGAGAAGTCCCCTTGAGCGTTTCTATGGGATCTATCGCAAGGAACTCGACATAAAGAAGATTCCCCTGACACCCCTTGAACCGGGCCATATCGCACGATACATCAAAAGGATATTCCCGAACTTGAGGCCTCCAGAATCTTTCGTTAACAAACTGGCAAAGATCAGCAGGGGCAATCCCTACTTCATCAACGAAATCCTGAGAAAGCTCATCACGGACCAAAAGATCATCCTCAGGGGACACGAATGGATAATCCAGCGGATAGAGGATGACTACTTGCCGAGTTCGCTGGATGAGATCGTGAACCAGAAGATCGAGGCATTGGACGAAGACAGCAGGAGGTTATTGGAGCAGGTTTCGGTAATGGGGGAAGAAGTTTCGCTGAGCATGCTCCTGGGAAGTTCTGACGTCATGGAGGGCAAGGCCCTGGAGTTCATCGACAAGGTCTCGGCCCAGGGAATCCTGAAATCCGACTTCGAGGTAAATGACGAGGTCATACGTTTTCTCGGGAAACAGGTTTTGGACATAATATACGGCTCCATTGACCAGGAACGGAGGCAAGATCTCCACGAGCATATCGGCAAATACCATGAAAAGCTGTACCGTGAGAACGTTTTGACATCCGCAGCATCCCTTGCCTATCACTTCAAAAGGAGCGCTAACCGGGAAAAGGCGGAGAACTACGAGAAAATGCTTCTTCTGTCTAACGCCAGGCAATTCGACCCTGACGAGGCATTCAACTATGGTGGTGGAGAGGGAGAAGGACCCATCGAAGAAGAGCTTCCCATCGGGGAAGAGGATATAGGACGCATTCCTCAACTCATCCGGGATTTCATGGTGGCCGTACGCAACGTAAGGCTTTATCCGAAGGGGAGCAGGTCGGTAACCAATATGACGCTACAGCTAAAGTCCTCCGTGGACGAAATCCTGGAAAAATACAGTGTTGTTCACATCAAGAACGTCGAAAATGCGATTGTGGTCAATGACGTGGAGCTGGATACCAAGGATTTCAAGCTCGTCGCCAATTCCTTTGTCGAACTCATGAAACAGTTTCAGCTGACGGGAATAGCCTTCAGGAAGGGCCTCGGGGTGAAGGAAGTGGAAGAGATGCTGGAGGCCTTCAGCCAAACAGAGCGCCAGGTCTTTGATGAGAATCACTGGAAGGAGTTTATGTCCCGGAAGGGATTGAACCATATCGATCTCAAGCAAGTCCGTTACGCGGTAAAGAAGGGCAAGGAGGGCACTGTTGGGCTCGGAGAGGAAGAGCAGGAAATCACCGCCACTGCACCCCCGGGAGGCGGGGCGCGCTGGAGCAAGGAGGAGATGGGCTTAATAGTCGAGATCGTAAGGTCGCTCCTCGGTGCGTCCAGGACCATCAAGCTCTACCCCATAGAGAGCAGGATAACAAGGAGCCTTCTGGGTGCCCTCAACGAAAATCTGCAGAGGTTCCTTGAGAGGCGTGGCGTCCTCACACTCTCGAGGGCAGAGGATACCTTGCTCGTCAATGGAAGTCAGGTTCCGTCCATCGAGTTCAGGAAAGTCGCTGCCAACCTTGTGCGATACTTCGAGGTGATTGGTCTCAACAGCCTGACCTTCCTGAGGGGGGTGAGCATCAAGGAAATCGAGACGTACGTAAACACTTTGGGACATCTGCCTAAAGAAACCGGGAGTGCGTTCTGGCAAGACCTGGCCACGAGCCGGGGGCTGAGAGGGGTCCTTTTTGACCGGCAAATCTATGAGTTAGATATCAGGGATGGAATGGGAGGGCTCGGACCGGAGGGTGGGACCGAGGCAAAGGGTAAGGCAAGGAAGGAGGCAGGGGGGGAAGGATATCTGGCCCAAGAGGAACCCCCGGAGGAGGACGACGACTCCTTTGAGAAATCCCTTGCCACCTACCCGGATAGGGTCAAAGAAATGCTCCTCGATATGGACGAGCACGGCATAAAGGATGCCAACGAAGAGCTGTTTCAAGACTTTGAAAAGAGAGCCTCTGAGACGCGAAGGAGGGTGATTCAGGTGTGCAGACGGGTCTTTGAAGACCTGGAGCCTTCATTGCAGGGTGACTTTTCCAGGCTCTTGCTTGGCAACCTCCTCCCGGTCTTCTCCAGGGAGAGGGATCCCGATGTCGTCCTGGAACAGGTCTCCCTACTCAACCACATGGTCACGGTCTTTATCCAATTTATCGAGTACGGGCAGGCGTCCCGGATCTTGACTTACATGGAGCGACGACGGAGGAGTTTTGAAGATCAGGAAGATCAGGGCTCGAAGATCATTGAAAAGGCGTTGCAGGTGAGGATAGACGCGCCCACGGAAAAGATGCTGGTGGACGACCTCACCTCAGGGGATCCCGTGCGCATCATGAATGCATCTCGTTTGCTGGCGGGGATGGGGGATTTGGCCGTGCCCTTGCTGATAGACATTATCAAGGGGGCAGAGGATCTAAGGGCACGGAAGATCGCGGCCTCTTTAATCCGCAAGGGGGGAGCCGAGGCCGGTGAGCGATTAAGGAATGAACTGGACCTTGAAACGAATCCGGAGGAGCGCTCGAGAATATTGGACATCATTGATGCCATAACCTCTGATATAGGAAAGGAACTCGGCCTGGCCTTAGGGGACAAGAATCCGCAGGTCCGGGATGCGGCATTTCGCCTGGCGGAGCGCTTGAATGATAGCCGGACAGTGGAACTCCTCCTTGATTTGGCCAGGAGCCAGAAGGGAAAGATGGCCGTTACGGCAATCAGGTGCCTGGGAAAGATCAACCCGCCCGAAATAGAAGGGGAGATCATATCCATCTTGAACAAGGCCCGAAGTGACGACATCACCATTGCCTGCTGCAACGTCCTGGGACAACTGGCGAGTCCGACCTCCATCGAAGCCTTGAAGAAGGTCCTCGCACCGAAGGGGTTTCTTGTCTTCAAGAAGAAGAGAAACCCTGAAGTGAGGTCGGCTGCGGCTTCGGCCCTCAGCAAGATTCAAGATCCCAAGGTAAACGAAACCCTGTCGGCCTTCATGAATGACAGCGATCCCAGGATTCGAATGGTCGCCAAAGCCGTCTCAGAGAGCGAGAGTAGCGGTCAGCTTGATTCGGCCGTGGAAGAGGTTCCTCTCAGGGCAAGACCATCCAGCCCTTGAATCCTAACTGTAACGAACTCGTTGTTCACCTCCCTGTGTGAAGGAAAGAGGACGGGCAGGTAGTTATCACTCAGTCCCTTTATCATCAGCCTCTGCCTCCCTTTCCAACCTTCGGCAAGGACCAGGAAGTCTTTTCCAATACACGAACCGTAGAATACCTCACGTTTCCTCAGATCCAGTCCCCTGATATCTTCCGTTCTCTTCTTAATCATCTCGGGGCGGAGCTGCCCCTGAAACATGGCGGCCTCGGTTCCCTTTCTGGGGGAGAAGGGAAATACGTGGAGATAGGAGATCGGAAGGTCTTGGATAAGGGAAAGGGTGTTCCGATGTGCCCTTTTATCTTCCCCCGGGAAACCTGCCATTATGTCGACTCCGATCGCAGCCAAGGGAATGTTGTCATGGATGTGGCACAGGAGGTCCCTGAAAGCTTCAACCCGGTAGGGTCTCTTCATTCTCTCCAGGACGGTGTTGTCGCCGCTCTGGAGGGGTATGTGGAAATGCCTGCACAGCCAATCCTCGGAGGCAACCATATCAATGAGTTCTTGCTCGATCTCGTTGGGTTCAATGGAACTCAACCTTATCCTCAAGGGCAGACCCTCTCCGCCGATTAGGCGAAGCAACCCCTTGAGGTCTTCCCCGTCCTCGAGGTCAAAACCGTACTTGCCCAAATGAACCCCCGTGAGGACGACTTCCTTGAAGCCTTGGCCGGATAGGTCTTCGAGTATGTGGAGGACCTGGGAAGGCTTGAGGCTCCTCAAGGGACCTCTCGCCAAAGGCACGATGCAGTAACTACAGAAGGACTGGCAGCCATCCTGGACCTTCAAAAAGGCCCTTGTCCTGTTTAGGAAGCCCCTCACCGGGCGACACTCAAAGGAGGCCTGATCGGCGAAATCCTCAAGAATCCGGAGTTGAGGGTCCCCTGCATTCAGATCAGCTATTATTTCCGGAAGCCTTGGTTTCACACTGTTACCCGCCACCAGGCCGATGCCGGGGATAGGGGAGAGCTCTTCTGGGTAGACCTGGGCATAGCACCCTATGGCAGCGGTTAACCCGGAGGGATTGGCCTTTGCAGCCGCCCTGATGGCCTGCCTGGACTGGTGAGCCGCCTTTTGGGTCACAATGCAGGTGTTGACGACGGTGATATCGGCCCTTTCCTTGCGGGCAGCCTCCCTTAGGCCCAGCTCCATGAGTGAAGATTTGAGGGCAGCCGATTCGAATTGGTTAACCTTGCACCCCAGGGTAATGATTTTGAAGCTACGGCTCACGGGTTCACTCGCCGGGCAGTACGGGAAGTCTGGGCTGTTCCTTGACGCTTAAGATAGACATGAAAGGAGGTTCTCCGGTTGTTTCAATAGAGCAAACGCCTATCGAATCGCGCCTCCATGGCCATCGCGGGACAGGTGATCACGCACAGCTCGCAGGCGGAACACTTGTCTTTCTCAAAATGGACTTCCATCTCGGGGCGCTTGATGTTAAGGGCCCCGGTCGGGCAAACGGCCGTGCAGGCCCCGCACTGATAACACCTTTCCTCATCCCTCCGGATATCTTGGCCTATGCTCTCGACCTTGATGCCCAGGCTCTTAAGGTACCGTAGGCCCTTTTGGAAGTTCTTGCGATGGCCGGTCAGCTCCATGACGACAAGGGCCTCCTGTCTGGGATAGATGGTGGCCTTCAAAATATTGAAGGAAAGCCCGAATCTCTTGACCAGGTTGACAACGATCGGCTCATTAACGACCTTTTCCGGGAACCGGAGGGAAAGCATTTTCGAATACATGCGCGTATCCTCCTCTGTGTCTTGTCCCTGAGGGACCTCAAAAAGACACTAGAATTTTTTCATAACCCTTTTAAAGCCGGGCAGGGCCCTTTCGATGGTAGTGTCCGAAACACAATAGGCAATTCGTATATGCCCGGGACCGTAAAAGCCGCTGCCGGGAACCGTAAGGATGTTTTCATCCTGGAGGGCGGAAACAAAGGCGACATCATCCTCAATCGGTGTCCTTGGAAAGAGGTAGAATGCCCCTCCCGGCTTGATGAAGTCATACCCGAAGGAAGCCAGGCCCTCGCACAGGAGGTCTCTCTTTTTTTGGTACTGAGAAATGTCCACGCTCTCCCTCAAAAGGCGGGATACGGCCCGCTGCATGAGGGCAGGGGCGTTGACATACCCAAGGATACGATTACTCAGGACCATTCCGGCAATGATCATGTCCCTGTCAGAGATCTCAGGGTTGCACGCCACGTATCCGATCCGCTCGCCGGGCAGGGAGAGGTCCTTGGAAAAGGAGGTAACCACGAAGCTCTCCTTGTATACGTCGAAAATCCTGGGGACCTCTATTCCATCATAGGTTATCTTCCTATAGGGCTCGTCGGAGATAAGGTAAATGGGCCTTCCAAACCGATTGCTAAAATCCCTCAGGCACGAACCCAGCCCCTCCAGTTCCTCTCTTCCATAGACCTTTCCGGTCGGGTTGTGGGGAGAATTGAGCAACAGCCCCTTGGTCTTTTCGTTGATGGCATCCGCAATGGCATCGAGATCAAGGGAGAAGTCGTGTTGTGTCCTTACGATCCTGGGGACCCCCTGGTGGTTATCCAGGTAGAAGTTGTATTCGACGAAGTAGGGCTGGGGTATGATTATTTCATCCCCTGGGTCGAGAATGGTCTTGAGTACCACGTTCAAACCCCCGCCTGCGCCCACGGACATGATGATGTCATCGGGAGAAAAGGCCTGTCGATTGTTTTCTCCCAGATAATCGGCCACGGCCCGGCGTGCGCTCAGGAGCCCTGCATTCGGCATGTAGGCATGCTGCCCCGGGCTTTGGTCCTGTGCCAGTTCCAGCAGGATCTCCCTGAACCTTTGAGGAGGCTCCAGGTTCGGGTTCCCGAGGCTGAAATCGAACACATTTTCAGCACCAAACTTCGCCTTCCTGATATTCCCCTCTTCAAACATCTTCCTTATCCAGGAGGACTTCTCGATAGAGGTCTTGATCTTTTCAGAGACTGTCATATGAATCCCTCCAATGAGATAACGGTGAAAATCACTTGTGTCCGGTTAGGATCTTGCAAAAGCAGACGCTTGCCAAAGGCGTGATCAAGAACATGAGGCCCGTGGTCCCTGGAAGGTCTTTTCCAGAGGCTCAATATTCGTCCTGAGCCTTTTTGCGCCCCCATGAGCCTCATAGTCATCGCCTCACAGGCACAGAAGGCAGAGGCTCCGGTGGAGATGATCTCCTGGAGCTACTGATGCCTTTTGTTAAATGTTTGGTGCCGTTCATAATGCCTGGGAGGAATTTGATTGAGCCTCTGGAAAAGACTTTCCAGGGACCACAACCAAGTGTCCTAGGAGCACTTCGGCCTTGCAAAATCCTAACCGGACATTACTGGGTGAAAATAGTATGTTTTTGTTGTTTTGTAAAGACAAGGTGATGTTGAAATCGTCTCATGAGTGAAAATCCGGAGAAATCCTCGGGACATCACTCGCTTTCGCCAGGATGCCCCCGGCTCCTGCCGGGAAAGCTTCACCCCACAGCTCCTCGGCAGGCCCCCGGCCAAGTCACGAAAACGACCATTGTTGTTATCATTTGGGCGGTAGCCTGTGAAAAGTGCAAAGATTCCACCCAAGTGCGGATAGGGAAAGGAATTTATTGCTTCCCATCCCGTGGAAGTTGCGATAGTATAATGAGGCTTGGAAACATTTCGATTTGTACGGGCACACACTTGGGCGAGGTAACACCCCATGCGCTCGAGCAAGAACAAACGTGTGCATCTCTGACAGGAGGGACCAGGGGGAATGGGCGGAAAGAAGACATCGACCATAGCCGTACTTACGGGCGGTGGAGACGTGCCGGGACTCAATCCATGCATAAAGACCCTTGTGAATCGATGCCACGGCGAGGGCATCAAGGTCATCGGGATCAGAAGGGGTTGGGCAGGGCTGCTGGAGTTTAATCCCAGGGACCCGGACTCGTGCCCTATCTGCTTTCAGGAACTGACCCCGGCGGAGGTGAGGACCATAGATCGCTACGGGGGGACCTACCTCCACACCAGCAGGACAAATCCCAGTGCCGTAAGGAAGAAATCCGCTCCCCCTTTCTTGAAGAGGAGATACAGAAAAGGTGAAGAAGTGAAGGACTTTACCTCCCACGTCCTGAAGGTCCTGGAGCACCTGAAGGTGGACGCCATAATCCCCATAGGCGGAGATGACACCCTGAGTTTTGCAGACAGGCTCAGCAATGAGGGGTTCCCTGCGATCGCCATTCCCAAGACCATGGACAACGACGTGTTCGGGACCGACTATTGTATAGGGTTTTCCACGGCCGTGACCCGCAGCGTGGGATTCATCCATGCCCTGCGGACCTCGGCGGGATCCCATGAGCGCATAGCCATCATTGAATTGTTCGGAAGGTACTGTGGTGAAACATCACTGGTATCTGCCTACCTTGCCGGGGTAGATCGGGCCATCATATCCGAGGTTCCCTTTGATCCCAAGAAGCTGGCCAATCTAGTAATGAAGGACAAGAGGGCGAACCCCAAGAACTATGCCATGGTTACCATATCGGAAGGAGCGCGCATGGTCCACGGAGAGATGTCCCTCTCCGGCGAAGCAGATGATTACGGGCACAGAAAGCTTGGGGGGATAGGGGAGGAAACAGGTGCTCTACTCAGGGATCTGACAGGGGAGGATGTCCTGAACCAGAGGCTCTCCTACCTCATGAGGAGCGGGACCCCGGACTCGCTGGATCTCATGGTGGCTGTTAATTTTGCCAACATGGCCATAGATCTCTACCTGAAGGGCGGATTCGGCCGCCTCGTTGCCTTGAATCGAGGGACCTATACGGACATTCCCCTGAGTACCATAATGGCCGGGCAGAAGCGTGTGGACGTGAGCGAGCTTTACGAAGTGGATCAATACAGGCCGAAGGTCAGACACGTTGGTGGAAAGCCCATGTTCTTGTACTAGGATGGCGCAGCTCAGGTTTGCGCAGGTGTTTGTGGATGCATGATATTTGCGAGGAGGACAGCACTGGGGAGTTAAGGCTCCCCCTTTTGTATTGTTGAGGAGCAGGAAAACAAACTGTCTCGGGCGACCAAGATGAAAAAGAGTCCCAGGAGAAAGACCCGGAAGATTTGTATTGGTAATGTGATGGTGGGCGGGGGTGCGCCCATCGTCGTACAGTCTATGACCAACACGGATACGAGGGACGTGAAGGCAACCGTAAGGCAGATAAAGCGCCTTGCCAGGGCCGGCTGTGAGATCGTCAGGCTCGCCATCCCTGACAGGGAAGCCGCACGTGCCGTGGGAGAAATAAAGTCCAGGGTGCAAATCCCTCTCATCGCCGACATCCACTTCGACCATCGCCTGGCGATCGCTGCCCTCGACGCTGGCGCAGACGCCCTGAGAATAAATCCGGGGAATATCGGCAGCAGAAGGGCCCTGGAAAAGATCCTCAGCAAGGCCTCGGACCGTGGCGTGCCCATCAGGATAGGGGTCAACGCCGGGTCCCTTCCGAGGGGGATAATAAAGAAATACGGCCACCCGACCCCGGAGGCCATGGTGGAAAGCGCCCTGGAATCGGTCAAGGATTTTGAAGAGTTGGGGTTCGAGGATATAAAGCTTTCCATAAAATCTTCCAGCGTCTTGAACACGATAGATGCCTATGAACTTCTCAGCAGGAAAGTCGATTATCCACTTCACCTGGGAGTTACGGAGGCCGGGAGCCTCATCGCAGGAACGGTCAAGAGCGCCCTGGGGATAGGCATCCTCCTTCTCAAAGGCATTGGCGATACCATCAGGGTTTCCCTTTCAGGGGATCCCGAGGAGGAGGTGAAGGTTGCCTATGAGATACTCAGGGCCTTGGATCTGAGGCACCTTGGCCCTGAGATCATATCCTGCCCCACCTGCGGGAGGTGCGAGGTAGACTTAATCGGGATCATAAGGAGGGTGGAGAAAGGTCTGCGTGGCCTTAGGGCATCCCCAAAGGTGGCTATCATGGGATGCGTGGTCAATGGTCCAGGGGAGGCACGGGAAGCAGATATCGGAGTTGCAGGGGGTCGCGGGCAGGGAATACTCTTCAAGAGGGGCAGGCTCATAAAGAAAGTCAGTGAATCCGAGATAGCAGAGGTGCTCATAAGGGAAGTAAAGAAAATGGCGGAGTGAATCTGAGGCGCCTTTTTTGTGAGACAGGACTGTAGACTCAGAATGAGGAGAGAGAACGAGAGAGGACCATGAGATATTCCAAATACTTTATCCCGACATACAAAGAGATCCCGGCAGAGGCCGAGGTCGTAAGTCACCAGTTAATGTTGAGGGCGGGCATGATCAGGAAGTTGGCCGCCGGTATCTACAGTTATTTGCCCGCAGGATTGAGATCCATCAAGAAGGTCGAGGGTATCATCCGGGAAGAAATGAACAAATCCGGGGCCATTGAGATATTGATGCCGGCTGTCCAGCCTGCGGAATTGTGGCAGGAGAGCGGGAGGTGGGATTTCTACGGCAAGGAACTCCTCAGGTTCAAAGACCGCCACAACAGGGACCTGTGCTTGGGCCCTACCCATGAAGAGGTGATCACTGATCTGGTGCGGAGGGAGATCCAATCCTACAAGCAGATGCCGGTGAATTTCTACCAGATACAGACGAAATTTCGTGACGAGATCCGTCCCAGGTTCGGCGTGATGCGTTGCAGGGAATTCATCATGAAGGATGCCTATAGTTTTGATGTGGATGAGAGGGGGGCGGACAAGAGCTACGAGATCATGTACGAGACTTACAGCAACATATTTCGCAGGTGCGGTCTCAAATTCAAGGCCGTGGAAGCGGATACAGGGAGCATAGGCGGAAGCTTCTCCCATGAATTCATGGTGCTGGCGCGGACAGGGGAGGATGAGATCGTGAGCTGCCGGGAGTGCGACTATGCGGCAAACCTGGAAAAGGCCGAGGTGAGGAGGGGAGCCATGCAAGACCCTCCTTCGGGCGGGGGAGCCTTGAGGGCAGTAGAGGAGGTGAGCACCCCTGGCATCCGGACTGTTGAAGAGGTAACGGAGTTCCTTTCCATCAGGCCGGAACAATTGGTAAAGACGCTCATCTTCAAGCTAGACGGGGAACTGGTTGCAGCCCTGGTGAGGGGCGACCATGAATTGAATGAAACGAAGCTGAGAAATGTGCTGGGCACGGAACAGGTCGAGCTGGCCGACCCCGAACTCGTAGAGGAGGTAACCGGGGCACCCATGGGGTTTGCAGGACCCATCGGCCTAAAGGTGAAGATAGTGGCCGACCAGGCCCTTATGAATATGAAGGACTTCGTGACGGGCGGGAATAAGGAGGACCTCCATTTACGGAACGTGAACGTGGGCAGGGACTTCCAGGTGGACCTCTTCGGCGACATACGCGTGATAACACCGCAAGACCGGTGCCCGAGGTGCAGCAGGGAGTTGAGCTTTGCGAGAGGAATAGAAGTTGGGCATATCTTTAAACTGGGAACCAAGTACAGTAAGGCCATGGGAGCGCTTTTTCTGGATGAGAAGGGGAAGGAGACTCCCATCGTGATGGGGTGCTACGGGATAGGAGTGGGAAGGACAGTAGCGGCGGCCATAGAGCAGAACCATGACGATAACGGCATCATCTTCCCCATCCCCATTGCCCCCTTTGAGGTGGTGATATTGCCCCTTCAAATGCAGGAGGGGGAGGTCGTCGAGATCGCAGAAAGGATTTACAGGGAATTGGAAGACCGGGGAGTTGATGTCCTCCTGGACGATCGGGATGTAAGGCCGGGTGTCAAGTTCAAGGATGCGGACCTGCTGGGAACACCCCTGCGCGTGACGGTAGGTATGAGGAACCTCCGGAATGGGAAGGTGGAGGTCAAGGCAAGATCAGAAACAGAGAGTACCACGGTTTCCCTTGACAGGGCCGCAGAGATCCTCAAGGGGAAAATGAAAGAACTCTATGATTCGACTCAATGACATCACGTCGAGGCTCCTTTCCTACCACCCGAAGGCTGATACGACCCTGGTGGAGAAGGCCTACGTCTATTCGGCCAAGGTCCACCAGGGCCAGGTTCGCCTCTCGGGCGAGGCATATCTTTCCCACCCCTTGGAGGTCGCCCATATCCTTACCAGGATGAAGCTTGATGTGGTTAGTATCGTGGCAGGTCTCCTCCACGACACGCTTGAAGATACGGATACGGAACTCTCAGAGATAGAACGGCTCTTCGGCAAAGAGACGGCCAATATAGTCGACGGGGTCACAAAGATCAGCAAGATGCAGTTCGCCAGCCGTGAGGAGCGCCAAGCAGAGAACATGAGAAAGATGATCTTGGCCATGGCCACGGACATCAGGGTGATCATGGTGAAACTCGCTGACCGGTTACATAATATGGAGACCCTGGGGTTCCAGCCCAGTGAAAAGCAGCGCATGATCGCAAGGGAAACCCTGGACATCTATGCACCGCTGGCCGGGAGACTGGGGATCTATTGGCTAAAGTCAAATCTGGAAGATCTGTGCCTCTACTACCTGGAGCCCGAGATCTATGAGAAGATCAAGACCGAGATAGCGGAGAGGAGGGGATTCCGGGAGAAGTTTATTCGGGAAGTCAGCCAGATCTTGTCCCAAGAACTAGGCGAGGCAAAGATAAAGGCAACGATCAAGGGCAGGCATAAGCATTTCTATAGTATTTACAGTAAGATGAGGGAGCAGAACCTGAGCGTTAACCAGGTATATGACCTCTTGGCCTTTCGAGTCATCGTCAATTCGCTGAGGGAGTGCTACGAGGTCCTGGGGCTCGTCCACACCTTGTGGAAACCGGTGCCGGGCAGGTTCAAGGACTACATATCCTTGCCAAAGGCCAATATGTACCAATCCTTGCATACGACGGTCATCGGCCCCATGGGCCAAAGGATGGAGATCCAGATCAGGACGTGGGAAATGGACAGGATTGCCGAGGAGGGCATTGCGTCCCACTGGAAATACAAGGAAGGGGTGGACGGGAGTGATAGGGACGAAAGGCAATTCGCGTGGTTGAGGAGACTCCTGGAATGGCAAAAGGACCTCAAGGACCCCAAGGAATTTATGGAGACGGTTCGCATGGACCTCTTTCCCAACGACGTCTATGTCTTCACGCCAAAAGGGGAGGTGAAGAGGTTTCCAAAGGGTGCGACTCCTGTAGATTTCGCTTACAGCATTCACTCGGAGGTAGGGGAGAAATGCGTCGGTGCCAGGGTCAACGGTAAGATGGTCCCCTTGAGATACCAGCTCAAGAACGGGGATGCGGTGGAAATCATAACCTCCACCAAACAACAGCCCAGCAAAGACTGGCTTGAATTTGTGAAGACCTCCCGGGCAAAGACCAAGATCAGACACTGGATAATGAGGCAGGAGAAGGACCAGAGCATTGCCCTTGGAAGGGAACTCCTTGAAAAGGGTCTGGATCAGGTTCACCTGAGCCTCAGAAACGTTATCAAGAACGAGCAGGTTGCTGCCGTTGCAAAGGAGCTATCCTTTAACACCACGGAGGACATGCTGGCCAACATAGGTTATGGGAAGGTCTCGGTAAATCAGGTCATCGGGAGACTGAAGCCAAAACTGGGCATAGAAGAGGAAAAACCCTCCGGCCTCGTGGAAAAGGTGGTATCGAGGATCAAGCGCAAGAGACCCACCCACGGCATCAAGATAAAGGGCGTGGAAGACATGCTGGTAAGATTTGCAAATTGCTGCCACCCCCTGCCTGGAGAACATGTGATAGGGTTCATAACCAGGGGCAGGGGCGTAACGATACACAAGCACAACTGCCGTCATGTAAAGGATGCTGACCCCGACAGGATTGTTGAGGTCTCATGGGAACCCTCGGAGCGGGATATCTATGTGGCCGGGTTGAAGATCACCTCTGTGGATAAGAAGGGCATCCTCGCAGATGTCACTGCGATCATGGCCCAAAAGGATGCCAACATAATCCACGCCGAGGTGAAGACGACCGTGGATCACAAGGGGGTCTCCCATTTCACCATTGAGGTGGAGAATTACAGGCAATTACAAGAAATCATGTCGGCAATCAAGAAAGTCAAGAACGTGTTGCTTGTGGAGAGGATATGATCAGGGTTTGACGACGGCTCCTGACTTGATGCAGCTCGTGCAAACTCGAATTCTTACCGTCTGTCCATTCCTCACGGCCCTTACTTTCTGTAAATTGGGGTACCATCGCTTCTTGGTCTTATTGTGGGCGTGGCTCACGTTGTATCCGACTAAGGGTCCTTTTCCGCATATCTCGCATACCCGGGACATGACAAATCTCCTTTAACAAAACAGAAAAATACTTATAATAGCTTAGTGTCCGGTGAGCATTTTGCAAAAAGATTCCTCGAGAAGTTGGTTGTGGCCCCTGGGCCAGTGTTTTAGTTGATAATAGAACTCGTGCCAAAGGCCTATTAGTTATTCAAGGGTCTCTGTTTGCAAAATACAACCTGAAAACTATATTTTATAATACAGAATTCTACAAAAATACAAGCATTTTTTCCAGGAGTGACGTGAACTCTGGCGCAAGAATCTCGGCCGGCCCGGCCCCCGAACTCAACAGGATCCCGAGGAGTCTGAAACACATACATATGATGGGGATATGCGGGGTCGGGATGGCCTCCCTGGCGGGGCTTCTCAAAAACAAGGGGTTCCTCATAACGGGATCCGACCAAAACGTCTATCCCCCCATGAGCCACTATCTCCGTGACCTGTCGATTTCCGTAAAAAGCGGCTATAGGGTTGAAAACCTCATTCCCCGGCCCGACCTGGTCATTGTGGGCAATGTCATCACTCGGTCTAATCCGGAGGCCCTGGAACTTTGTAAGTCAGGGATTCCCTATCTCTCTATGCCCCAGGCACTGAGGGAATTTGCCCTGAAGGGGAGGAAATCGCTCCTCGTATGCGGTACCCACGGCAAGACCACCACATCGGGCCTTGCCGCCTGGGTGCTGGAGCAGGCAGGCACGGATCCCGGTTTTATGGTAGGAGGTATTCCTCATAACTTCGGCAGGAATTTCAAGGAAGGCAGAGGAGACTACTACGTGGTTGAAGGGGATGAATACGACACCGCGTTTTTCGACAAGGGACCCAAGTTTCTCCATTACGAACCCTGGGGTACCATCTTGACGAGCATAGAATATGACCATGCGGATATCTACAAGGATGTGGGGCAGGTCATCGAAAGCTTCCGCAAACTCATGGCCATTCTACCTCCTGACGGATTTCTCATCGTAAACGGGGATGATCCCGTTGCCCTGGATGAATCAAGAAGGGCACAGTGCCCTGCCGTGAGTTATGGCTTCGGCGACGGGGTAGATTGGAGGGCCGGAAAGATAATCAACGGGGAACCTTTTACGCGGATAGAGGTAGTCGGTAAGACAGGGGAGTCTTTTGAGATCAGAACCCAGCTGTACGGCAGACATAATGTTTCTAACCTCCTCGCCGCTTTTGCCCTGGCTGAGATGCTGGGCTTGGAGCGCGCCCTGGTCTTAGATGGAATGAGGACCTTCAAGGGAATCAAGAGGAGGCAGGAGGTAATAGGGGAGAAGAGAGGAATCCTGGTCCTCGATGATTTTGCGCACCATCCGACGGCCGTAGAGGAGACCATTGGGGCGGTTAAGGAAAGATATGAACGCAGACGGCTGGTGGCTGTTTTCGAGCCCAGATCCAATTCCAGTCGCCGGAGCGTATTTCAAGCGGAGTATGCCTCTTGCTTTGACAGAGCTGACGCGGTTTTCATCCCTGAGCCCCCCCTAATGGAGACCATTCCACCAGATGAGAGGTTTTCTTCCAGGAGGCTCGTGGAGGATCTCACAGATCGGGGGCTGAATGCCCTCTATTGCCCGGATACGGATCACCTGCTCGGAGAGCTCCTCCAGGAGGTCAAGGAGGGGGACGTGATACTCATCATGTCAAACGGGTCCTTCGACAATCTGCCCCAGCGCCTCATGAAGAACCTGGAATCCTGAGGGGCACCTACTCGACAGGCTATTGGCCCACACCTTGTATTCCCTTTGCCAGCAGCAGGGCATTTCACTGCACTACCCCTCTTTTTTGTGGTGTGAGGAAAACCCCGTCTACATCGAACTCTGATTGAGGGTGAGGCGATTCCATAGAGGCTTTTTCTTGCCAGACCTTGCCCAAGCTTTCAGCCGGCAACGAGGAGCGATAGTCCTCGGGCGCGGCGTATTGCTGGAGCGGGAAGCACGCGTGGGCACATTGGCTCAATTGAGGTCAATATGTTCCCAACAAAATAACTGTTGAGCATCTTTCCATAATGTTGTAAGTCTTCCAGGGGACAGGCCGCAGAGGGGAGTTCTCCTGTGCCATGGCACCCAGCAGTTACCCGCGTTCCGGGGGATACCCGCCTATGACACATGACTACAGAGTTGCCAGGGAAAGAATGGTCAAGAATCAGCTTGTCCCAAGGGGGATAACCGACAGGAGGGTCCTTGAAGCCATGAAGAAGATCCCCCGGCACCTTTTCGTTGAAGAAGCATTGCAAGGCGAAGCCTATAATGATCACCCCCTGCCCATCGGTCATAAACAGACCATTTCCCAACCCTATATCGTGGCCCTCATGACCCAGGCCCTGGAACTGAAAGGGGATGAAAAGACCCTTGAGATCGGTACGGGAAGCGGTTACCAGACAGCCATTCTTGCGGAGCTATCTGAAAAGGTCTATACCGTAGAACGGATCAGGCCGCTTATGGAAAACGCCCGCAAGTTACTGGCAGAGCTCGGCTACGTCAATATCCTCTTCAAGGCCTTTGACGGGACCCTCGGTTGGAAAGAATATGCCCCCTACGATGCCATTATGGTAACGGCGGGTGCGCCGAGGATACCGGACCCCTTGCTTGAGCAAATGGCAGATGGAGGCAGAATGGTCATCCCAATCGGTGACAGGTACAGCCAGGACCTGATCAAGGTGGTGCGGAAAAAGGATGACTACAGGCAGGAAAACCTCGGCGGATGCCGATTTGTTGACCTCGTTGGTGTCCATGGGTGGAAGGAGTCCTGATCAAGCGGGTTGCCCCATGAGGTAAAGCGTGAAAGCCAATCTCGAAGCCCTCCCTTTGATGAAGGGGATTCAGAAACTCAACACACCCCTGACCCGGCTGGAGCACATCGGACCTAAGAGGGCGTCACTCATGGCCGGGAAAGGGATCAGAACGGTCCTTGACCTTTTGTTTCTCACTCCCATCAGGTATGAGGATCGGACATGTATCTATCCCGTTGACAGGGTCCCGGATGGGGGCCCTCGGCTCGTCAAGGGCACCGTGGTGTACGGTAAAGAGGAGATATTCAGGTCAAGCGGGAAGAGAATATTCAGAATCGTTGTCAAAGGGGCAGAGTCCACCCTGGAGTGCATATGGTTCAACTACAGGAAACCCTATCTCAGGAGATTTGCATCCAAGGGCACCGAGGTTGTTGTCTTCGGGTCAATCAACAAAGGGCCGGGAAAAGGGCAGACCTATCATCCTGAAATAAACCACTACGACCCCGAAATATGCGAGGCCAACCTGGGTTTCTACCCAGTGTATCCATCCATACCCGGTATTTCCCCCGGCCTGATGAGATCCACCGTAGGAAAGGCGCTGAATGCCTACCTCCCGGAGCTTGTGGATCCGGTACCAGAGGAGGTAAGGAAGAGGTTGTCTCTTCCACCCCTAGCTGAGGCCCTCAGAAACGTCCATTTTCCCTCGAGGCAGTGCCCCGTGGACGAACTCAAGATCAGGAAGACGGCCTTTCACAAGAGGCTGCTCTTTGATCGTTTTTTCCTGGCCATGCTGATCATTGCCTACCGCAAGAGGTCCAGGGGGGGCAAAAAGGGGCCGGCATTCCAGGTTCCTTCCCGATGGGAGGAAGACATGAGGGGGTTTCTCGGCTTTGAATTGACCAATGACCAGAAGATGGCTGCACGGGATATAGCAGAGGACCTGAGGAGAGCGAGCCCCATGAACCGCCTCGTCATTGGAGATGTCGGTTGTGGCAAGACGGTCTTGGCGGCGGTGGCAGCCTACATTTGCGCCAAGAACGGGGGACAGATGGCCTTGATGGCTCCCACTCAGGTCTTGGCAAGGCAACATTTTGACTTTTTTTTGGGATTACCAGAGGAAATGGACCTCCGTCCGATACTTGTGACCGGGAAGCTGAAGGAGGCCGAAAGAAGAGATATCAATGAAAAAATCAGGAAAGGGTGCTATAATGTCATTATTGGGACTCACATACTGGCCGGACAAAGTATAACCTACTCCGATCTGGGGCTGGTTGTCATTGACGAACAGCAGCGCTTCGGGGTAAAGCAGCGGGCCCGAATGGACAGGAAGGGGGACTCCCCGAACCAACTGGTCATGACCGCAACACCAATACCGAGGACCCTTGCCCTGGCAGTTTACGGAGACATGGATGTATCGGTCATAAGGGAGTACCCGGCAGCCCACAGGCCTCCGTTGACCGAGCTGGTCAGGCCGGAGAAGAAGAGGGTGGTGTTTCAAAGGCTGGTGGAGGCCCTGTCTTCCGGCCAGCAGGCATTCGTGATATGCCCCGTAATAGAGGGCTCTGAGGAGCAGGATATTAAAAGCGCCGGGGACATGGCATCCCGGCTTGCGCAGGTCCTCTCGCCCCGCTTCCGGATAGGTTTGGTCCACGGACGTATGGGCCAGGAAGATGTGGACAAGGTCATGGCAGAGTTCAAGGAGGGGCGAATCGACCTTCTTGTCGGGACCTCTCTTCTGGAGGTGGGAGTCCACGTACCAAAGGCCCAGATCATGGTTATCGAGCATCCCGAACGTTTTGGCCTCGCACAGCTCCATCAACTGCGAGGCCGAGTCGGCAGGGGGGACCAGAGGGGGAGCTGTTTCCTGATGTTGTCAGAAGGGCTCCCCGAGGTGAGCCGGGAGAGGCTCAAGGTCCTGGTGGAGTGCTCGGACGGTTTCGAGATCTCTGAAAAGGATCTTGAAATGCGGGGTCAGGGAGAATTCTTCGGCATGAGGCAATCAGGTATCGGCGAACTGGAACTCCAGGAGTTGCTCGATGAGTCGGACCTCCTGAGGAGGGCAAGGAGTGAGGCCGAAGGGTTGATCGATTCGGACCCTGAGCTGAAAAATCCCCTCTACGGGCCTCTAAGGGTCCTCTTGGATGCGGTATTGTCGAAACCGGTGGATATTTGATATCGATACTCGGCGAAGCCCCTCTCAGGCGTTGCTCGCATCCTCGCCCCGTTAGATGGTGGTAAAGGGGCCTCTCCGAAGGCACCGGCCATGTAAGGTCTTTTCGAATGAGTCCTTTCAGGTTGTACCGTGGAAAAGAGGCCTGATGTCAAAGGGCACAGGCATTGTCCGGGGGAGGACGGCAATCTTTCTCGCGGCCGGGAGTGGTGAAGCACGTTGAGGGTGCAGGACAGGGAGTGAAAATGATAAGAGATTTTCCACGAATGGGCAGGTTACCTCCTTATGTGTTCAAGGTGGTGGATACGCTGAAGATGGAATACAGGCGAAAGGGAGAGGATATTATTGACCTGGGCATGGGCAATCCCAATATCCCCACGCCGAAACACATCGTAAACAAGTTGGTTGAGGCGGCAAAGAACGGCAGGAATCACAGGTATTCGGCCTCAGCAGGCATCACCAAACTGAGGGAGGCTATCGCCCATTGGTACAAGAGGCGATTTCAGGTAGAGATCGATCCCCGGAGGGAGGCTATCGCAACCATAGGGGCCAAAGAAGGCCTATCTCATTTGGTGCTGGCTACCATTAGCCCGGGTGATGTGGTTTTTTCCCCGAATCCCACGTATCCTATCCACCCCTATTCAGCAATAATAGCGGGGGGCGATGTCAGGAGTATACCTATAGGTCCGGACAGGGATTTCTTTGAAGATCTCCTCTCGGCTACAAAACAGACATGGCCGAATCCCAAGATGCTCATCATTTCCTATCCCCACAATCCCACAACAGCCGTCGTTGAGCGGGCCTTCTTTGAAAAGATCGTGGAATTCTGCAGGGAGCACAAGATTATCGTAATCCATGATTTTGCTTATGCCGATCTCGTTTATGATGGGTACAGACCCCCTAGTTTCATGCAAATCGAGGGGGCAAAGGAAGTGGGCGTCGAGATATTCAGCCTGTCGAAGAGTTACTCCATGGCGGGGTGGAGGGTCGGCTTCTGTGTCGGAAATCCGGAGCTCATAGGGGCATTAACGAGGCTGAAGAGCTACTTGGATTATGGTATCTTCCAGCCCATTCAAATTGCGTCCATAATAGCGCTTAAGGGCTCGGATGATTGCGTTCGGGAAATTGTCGATGAATACAAGAAGAGGAGGGACGTATTGGTCGATGGTCTCAACAGGGTGGGTTGGTACATTGAGAAACCCCGGGGGACCATGTTCGTATGGGCAAGAATCCCTGACCAATACCTCAAGATGGGCTCCGTGGAGTTTTCAAAGATGCTCATAAAAACGGCAAAGGTTGCAGTCTCTCCAGGAATGGGCTTTGGGGAATATGGCGATGACTATGTGCGGTTTGCGCTCGTGGAGAACCCCCATCGGATAAGACAGGCCGTTAGGGGTATAAAAAAGATCCTCTAGGACCTGGGAAAGAAATGAGAAAGAGGTCACTCTTCATATTTGCTGCCCTTCTTGTATTGAATCTCATGGGGGCCCGGGAGACAAGGGCAGAGAAGGCAGCTTTGAGCGATGTGGTACTGACGAACAGTGAAGATCACCTTATCGTCTATTTCAAGGTGAAAGATTGCTTCACGGAAGATATGATTAAGGCTATCGAGAACGGGATTGAGACCACCTTTACCTTTTTCGTAAGGCTCCACGAGAAGACTGAATTCTTATGGAACAAGAAAGTAGCGGATATCGAAATCAAACACAGCATAAGGTATGACAACCTGAAAAGGGTCTACGAAGTTCGCCTCTCGGAAAAGGGTGAAGATGTTGTGTACACGAAGGATTTGGAAAAGGCAAAAAGGATCATGGCAACGATTGAAGAACTCAAAATAGCCAGACTCGAGACCCTGATCAAGGGCAGGCACTACCGCCTCAGGATGATGGCAGAACTGGACAAGATAAAACTCCCGCTGTACTTGCACAACATCCTATTCTTTCTGTCCCTATGGGACTTCCAGACCGATTGGTATCAGATCGATTTCAGGTACTAAGAGACCATGCAACTTCATCTGGAAGCAAAGAAGGCGGATCTCTTGAGAAGACGCAGGGAGCGGTATATCATTATCGCTCTCATGATTCTGATCCCTCTTCTGACCACCTATCTGCTCAGCACCCTATTTGACTTCGGCCTCGGCCTGCCCAAATCCACCAGCATTATGATCTTTGCCTTGATTAACCTCAATGTCATATTGCTGTTGCTCCTCCTGTACCTCACCCTAAGGAACCTTGTAAAGCTCCTCTTCGAGAGAAAGAAGGGAATCATGGGGGCAAGGCTCAGGACCAAGCTGGTAATGGCGTTCATTACCTTGTCCCTGTTCCCGACGATAGTCCTTTTCTTTGTTTCGGTCCAGTTCATAGCGACGTCAATAGAATACTGGTTCAATCTCCCAATAGAGAAATCCCTCGAGAACTCCCTGGAGGTGGGTCAGGACTTTTACAAAGGGGTGGCAGATGAGATCATCGTGTTCGGCAACAACCTCAGCCGCCTGATAACCTATCACGGGTACATGCTGGTGACCCGCAAGGAAGAGGTTGAAAAATTCGTTAGCGAAAAGAGGCTGGAATACAGCCTGGCATCCATCAAGGTATTCTCAAAGAGGATGGAATTGAGAGCGCTTTCCCAGGACGATAGTATCGACCTGAGCCCCTTCAAGAATCCCAGCGAAGAGATCCTACGAAAGAGCTTTGAAAAGGGGACCGACATTAGGGACATCCAATCTTCTGCTCACGGAGACCTGGTCATAGGGATCGTGCCCGTCTTTTCGAGGACGGAGACCAAGGCAGTCGTTGGCCTTATAGTCTTGGAAAAGTTCATCCCGGGGGCCTTTGTAAACAAGCTGAGTACCCTCGCCAGGGGTCTACAGGAATACAAACAGTTCAAGATGCTCAAGAAGCCCATAAAGGTCACGCATATCATAACCTTGTCCATCGTGACCCTGTTGATAATATTTTCCTCAGTGTGGTTTGGTTTCTATCTTTCAAAGGGAATTACAATCCCCATTCAAGAACTCGCTGAAGGGACCAAGCGCATAGCCGCAGGGAACTACGATTTCTCCATAGACCTTGAAGCCAAAGATGAGATAGGGGTCTTGGTGAATTCCTTCAACAGGATGACGGCGGACCTCAGGCAGAGTAAGTTGAAGCTGGAAGAGGCAAACAGGGAGTTGGTAAAGAGCAATCTTGAGTTGGAGGAGAGAAGGCTCTATATGGAGACAGTGCTTGCCAATGTTGCAGCAGGAGTGGTATCTGTTGATGCCAGGGGGATAATTACAACCATAAACAAATCAGCAGAAAAGATGCTCAACGTGGAAGCGGGACGGATTATCGGAAGGTATTACAAGGACATCATCGGAAAGGAACACACCAAGGTAATAAGGGAATTTCTGAGAGACAGGAGCTTATCCAGAAAAGGGACCATGACACGGCAAATAAGGCTTTCGGCCGGGAACAGGACCTTAACGTTGCTCGTCTCTCTCAATATATTGCGGGATGATCGCGGAAAATACCTGGGCTTGGTTGCGGTTCTAGAAGATCTGACAGAGATGGAGAGGGCCCAGAGGATGGCTGCATGGCGAGAAGTTGCAAGACGGATTGCCCATGAGGTCAAGAATCCGCTGACCCCAATACAGCTTTCGGCTCAACGTTTGAAAAAAAGATATGGGGACAAGGTAGACAGGCATGACGGAAAGGTCTTTGATGAGTGCACCGACATGATCATTAGCCAGGTTGAGGAGTTGAAACGCCTGGTCAACGAGTTTTCGAGCTTCGCCCGGATGCCTGCGTCCAACCCCACGCCCAACAATATCAAACGCATAATAGAGGAGGCCGTAAGCCTCTATCGGGAAGCACGTAAAGACGTTTCTATCCTGTTTCGAGAAAGGGGACAGGCCCCAATCGTAGAGGTAGATCGGGAACAGATAAAGAGAGTCATGATCAATCTGCTGGACAATGCCATGGATGCCATTGACGGAGACGGGGAAGTCATTATTGACCTGGAGCACGACAGGGCCCTGGACATGATCCGAATATCCATATCAGATAACGGGAGGGGCATCTCACCGGAACACAAGGACAGGCTCTTTGAACCTTACTTCTCCACAAAGAAACATGGCACTGGCCTGGGGTTGGCGATTGTGAGCACGATTATCAGCGACCACAAGGGTAATATCAGGATTGAGGACATTCAGCCAAGGGGAACGAGGCTTATTGTCGAACTGCCCGTTGGGGCGGCTCGGAACACAATCACTCAAAGCGTCTGATGGCAAACGACCCTCCATCCTCCACGCTACTTCATAGGATGCAAGAAAAAGAGACGGGAATTCTTCTTCTCATCTATGACGTCCTTTGGACTGCTCTCTTGGCGGTGGCCCTTCCCCTTGCTGCTATCAGGGGCCGCAGGCGCCTTTTGCGGAGACTCGGGCTCAAACTGCCACGTTCCCCCAGGAACCGTGAAAACCTATGGATACACGCCCTTTCAGTCGGGGAGGTATTGTCAGCCGTACCACTTGTGAAGTCCCTTCACAGGCTCTACCCGGAAAGAGATATCGTGTTTACCGTCTCAACGGAGCAGGGAATGGAGGTCGCACGGAGGGAAGTTGGGAAGCACGTCACAGACCTGTTGGTAATGCCTCTGGATTTCTGGTGGGGCATGAGGAGGATCGTTAGATATATTCAACCTGCCATTTTCATCCTGGTGGAAACGGACATTTGGCCGGGCCTCATGAATCATCTCAAGAAGAAGAACATAAAGTCGGTATTGGTGAACTGCCGTATATCCCCCTCGACTTACAGGCACTACATGAAATTCAGACCTCTTGTGCGACTCATGTACCGGCCAATAGACCTTTGCCTGCTTCAGAGTGAATTGGACATGAACAGGCTCGCGTCCGTCGGGGTGGAGAATGGAAGGCTGGAGGTGTCAGGGAATATCAAATTCGACAGGGAATGGGTCCCGATGGATGAAGATGAACGCGACGGCTGGCTTGGAGATTTGGCCATCGAGCCGCAAGATCCCCTATGGGTGGCGGGAAGCACCCACGAAGGAGAAGAGGAGATCGTCTTGAAAGTGTTTCAACGGCTCCGGCAGCAATTCCCTCGCTTACGCTTGATTATCGCGCCAAGGAGAATAGAACGATCGGAAGGTGTCAGGGACATGAGTATCCGAAAGGGCTTCAAGACCGTTTCAAGGGAAGAACTTCTCCGTGAAAGGACGGCCTACGATGTATTGATCCTTGATACACTCGGGGAACTGGAGCGGGTCTATGGGGTTGCCTCAGTGAGTTTTGTCGGAGGGAGCCTGGTCCCGAGGGGAGGGCAGAATCTCCTTGAGCCTGCGAGCTTTGGATGCCCTGTGCTTTTCGGCCCTCATACAGATGATTTTGTGCTCATGGCCCAGTTACTGATTGAAACCGGTGGCGGGCGATTGGTAAAAGACTCGGAAGAGCTATACAAAGAGGTGAAGGATCTCTTGTCCCACCCTGAAAAGCTTGAACATATGGGCAGAGCGGCCCGCAAGTTCGTAGAAAGGAACAAAGGCGCCCTTGATCGAGTGGTGGCGGCCATTACCCCACTCATCCCTCCCCGGAGACATCTGCATGACTTTCCCTCCACGTAGACTCTTGGCAACCTGTTTCCCAAAGCACGACGGCGGTGTTGCATGGGCCCTTGAGAGATCTGATATGCCCTATTCGGAGGTGAAGCACCTAAAGGGATTTGGGCAGCAGCCGGTCAACACTTGATCCTTAGGGCCCGGGGGAGAACGGAAAAGGTAAACCTGTCGCTTGTCCAGGCCTCGTTACCGTCGGCTTGAAGCAGGGTCGGGGTGTCCAATTGAACGGACAGGTTTGAGGGTGCAAAATAGTACCCCAGCGGGTTGCCATGGACGAAGGACAGGGCCGTCCCGATCAATGAAAAGAAAAATCCCGACGTAACGCACAGGACATGAAGCCTTCTGTCATCAAATCGTGCGCTGGGGATAATCCTCATACCGTAACCGTAAAAGGGTTGCTTAAAAACCATCAAGGTCAGGATGTTATCAAAAACGGAGGATGATCCGTCCCAGGAGACTTCCGCCCTCAACCTGTGATAATGTTTGAAGTAGGCCCTCAACACGGCCATGGAATATGCTTTCAAACCTGTGATTCCTCGTGCAAGGTACCTCTTCCTTATACCCAGGACAGTTCCTTCCAAACCAAGGGAAACCATGAATGCGCGTCTTCGGCTGTCGCACCCGATGAGGTCCCATTCACGTATCTCAGCCTGGAGGACGCGCCTGGCGATGCTCGGCAGATTGCCTTTATAGCCCAAGGCATATTTCAGTGCGTTTCCACTGCCGAGGGGGAGGTAGGCAACGGCTTTTAGCCGAGTATCAACAGCGTTGATGACGTCGGAGAAGGCGCCATCTCCCCCTGCCACTACGAGGACGTCACACCGGCTTGCCGCCTCCCTGGCGGATGCCATAAACTCCGAAGGAGTAACCGTGTTCATCCCGTAGATCTTGGCTCCCAGGATCTTGGCACAGTCTTCAAGGGCAGACAGTTTCCGGTCCAGGGACATTTTGCCTGAAGCGGGATTGACTATGATGGCATAATGCATAGGAGACGAGATCGTGTATTAGGCACCCTTGGCCATTAGAGGAATCCTTGCTCGCAAAAGGGGTTTTCCAAAACGATGGTCTGTTCCCGGGTGGGACCCACAGAAACCATGGATATGGGAGTTCCACTCAGTTCCTCGATCCTCTTCAAATACTGCTTTGTCTCTGGCGGGAGCTGGTCATATTCCTTGATTGATGATATATCATCCTGCCAGCCGGGCAACTCCTCATAGACCGGAAGGCAACGGGAAGACACCTTTGGGCTGGCCGGCCTTGACGTGATTCTATCGCCCTCATGCTCATAGGCAACGCAGATCTTTATGGTCTTTAGGCCCGAGAGCACATCGAGCTTGGTTATGCCCAAGCTGCTCAGGCCGTTTAGCCGGACAGCGTCCTTGAGGATGACGAGGTCAAGCCAACCACAGCGCCGACGGCGACCCGTGGTTGCTCCAAACTCCGCACCTTTTTCCTGGATATAGTCCCCGATCTCATCGCTGAGCTCGGTAATGAAGGGCCCTGCTCCAACCCGGGTGGTGTAAGCCTTAGCAATACCCAGGATGTGATGCAGCCTGTTGGGGCCTACCCCTGCCCCCGAGCACACGGTCCCTGACAGGGGGTTGCTGGAGGTAACATAGGGATAGGTGCCGTGATCCAGGTCCAGGTGAGTGCCCTGGGCACCTTCAAAGAGGATTCTTTCCCCGGCTTTGATGGAACCGTCGATCTGCAGGGAGACATCCCTGATATAGGGCCTCAGAAATTCAGCCATACGGAGGCCCCCCTCATAGATGGGCTTGAACTGCAATGCCTGTGCATCAAAGAATTGAGTCAAATAGAAATTCTTTTCCTTGAGGTTCGCCGTGATCTTTTCCTTGAGGGTCTCCGGCTCAAGGAGATCAACGGCCCTTATTCCGGTTCTGGCCGCCTTGTCTTCATAACAGGGTCCTATGCCACGGCCTGTGGTCCCCAGCTTATCTTTTCCCTTTGCAGCTTCCCTGGCCATGTCAATGGCCTTGTGGTAGGGCATGATGATGTGTGCCTTTTCGCTGAGGGAGAGCCTTTCAGGCCCCACGGACACTCCCTTCCCTTTTAAGTCGTCTATTTCCTCTATGAGGACCTCAGGATCCACCACCACTCCGTTACCGATGAGACACTTGGCTCTCCTATGGAGGATTCCAGAAGGGATGAGATGGCAAATGGTCTGGACTCCGTTCACGACAAGGGTATGACCGGCGTTATTGCCCCCCTGAAACCTCACCACCAGATCTGCATAAGAGGACAGGAGGTCGACGATCTTGCCCTTCCCTTCGTCTCCCCATTGGGTCCCCACCACGACAACGTTGATATTGGACATAAAAGCTCCCTGATCGCAGGTTGGTTGATTTTCACAAAGCACCTATTCTCTCGGCCCTTGAGAGCCACGTTCTACTCCGGGAAAAACGTGGAAAAAAGCAACCACACTTGTTATCTTAAGAAATGAGTCATTG
The DNA here is from genome assembly GCA_019308745.1 of Deltaproteobacteria bacterium. Lineage (GTDB taxonomy): Bacteria > Desulfobacterota > DSM-4660 > Desulfatiglandales > HGW-15 > JAFDHO01. Next base: position 13,548 of record JAFDHO010000005.1, on the reverse strand, counting down.
TCAATCGCTTTGTTACCTTGTTTTCCATTCACAATTTCCATTTTCACAGATGAAGGATAAATTTACAACCCCTTAGCAGGCAGTTGCCCAAATCATACATGAGTTCTTTCCCTGAACACCATCTATGGGACCACCGAAGTCACTCTGCAACCCCTGTTCTTTTGTGGCCTTGGGAGAGAAGTGATGGGGAGGCATCTACATCCATTGATTCGGAACCGAAAGGGAGCTTAGGACAAAGTGACACATACACAGGGCCGTGAATATGGGTGTTTAGGGACATTGGCAGAGAAGTATTTTCATTATCTCGGGACCCACTTCCCGCAGCAGTGTGCAAGTGATGGATTCTATCTATTCCCCCGTGCCCGGGCCGCCATTGAGGGCCTTGATCGCCTTGACGACCTCCACCCGGAAAGGATGGCAGAGCACCTCAATTTTGTGAGGCAGCTCCTGGGAGAAACGGCCGATGCCTCCCCGAGGGACCTGGAGGAGGAGATCGACCGGCAACTGATGATCCAGAGCATGAAGTCCTTCATCAGGGAAATGGGCGAAGGAAAGACGTGGAAGAGAGATCCGACCCTTTACATCAAGGTTCTCCTTTTTGCGGCGGCTCGCACCCTGTCAGGTGGTGATGGGTTTGGCCATTTCGCGAGGACAAATCTTTCCGGGATTCTTGGGCAGATTCCTCTCTTCCTGGAGATGGCTCAGCAGAACCTGCACGCAGTGCCCGGGACATCATCTGCTTGATTCCTTCAGGATCCATCATCCGAATCCAATCCGGCGGCAAATTGAGTCCCCGCTCTTCTACGAGGGATGGGCATGCTATGGCGAACAACTCCTGGACGAGTTTGGATACACCAAGGATCCTCTCCACGTGAGAACCGGCTTGAAGCGGCGGCTGTGGCGGATCCTGAGGGCCAAGTTAGACATCGAGCTGCACACTGGTAGGACGGACTCGAAGCGATCAGCCCAGGGGTTGGTGGCCCTGGGATATTCTCCAGATAGGGCATTGAGGCAGGTCAAGAGATTTTCCTTAACCCCTGGTTACCAACTGTGTTATTTCCAAGGAAAAGGGGCTGGTGAGAGACGAAACCTACTGCATAACCCTTTATTCGCCCGAAGGGATCAAGGAGATGCTGGTCCGGGCCGGATTCAGGGTGGTGAGAATATGGGATGGGTGTCTTTCCCCTTCCGGATCAGGAGACTACGGGTGCATGTCCAACAGAATGGTCGTCATAGGGCAGAGGTAGTGCCAAAAAAGCAGAAGGAGCCGATGTTCTGTTATGAGAAATGTGAGTATATCCAGGGCCTATAGAGAGCTTTATCTCGGGGTATCCTTTGGCCTCACTCTGGTGTCGGGCTGCAGGAATTCCCTGAATCCCCCGGGATTTGACCGGCAGAAACGGAAACTGCTTCGAAGGATGAGGAAGAGGGAGAATCTGGCCCAGATTAGCGAACGCATCGGAATATATGAGCAATTCTTCGCACGGTTCGACCATGTATGCCCTCTCACCAAACACCTCAAGAGGACTATCCATAGTGGTTTCCCAAGGTACGACCTCATGGTGGACGCCCATTTTATTGCTGAAATGTGCGCGGGCATCTTGGTGGCAGTGGCAGATGATGACAAATTCGATGGCGACTTGACCCTGGATGTGGCGGAGGCTGGTGAAACCTCTACCGGGATGGGATATCGTGAGATGGAGACCAAGGAAAGAGAGATCCTTCTGAGGGATGAGGAGGATATAGTCTGTATCTTGTGTCAAGGAGCCGACGAAAAGACGAGGGTCCGTGATGATACAAGCAATGTCCTGTTCTATGCCTATGCGGTCCCGGGGATCGAGGGACGGTATCTGGAAGAGGGCCTGAGGATTGCAGCCGACATCATGAGAGAATTCGGGGGTGGCGAGGTTAGGGGCCTTCGTGTCTACTAGAGGCGTCCCCCTGGCAAGATTCCTGGCGTTTTCCTGGTGTTATAGATGCGAAAATCGAGATCAAAGCGCGAGTGTCTGTTTGGGATTTTGCAAAATAACTCCTAGAGCAGCCGGTTGTGGTCCACGTAGTTGATACGGCTGCGGGCAATAACCCGTAGATTAACCGGGGGCCTATCTATGAAAAATCCTGAGGGGACATTAATAGGATCAAAAAAATCCTTGACAGGGGGGAAAATAGCAGTTAGCCTGTTAGGATATAATAGTGAAAAGAGCCTATTGATCCACCATGACGGTCATCATGAATAACATACTCGTCATTACCAGCGCAATAGGGATTCTCCTGTCCCTATTGCTTCTCCTCGTACTGGTGAACCCAAAACGCCCGGGCCTGGTAATGACATAGAAGAAAAGAAGAGATCACAAAAATCCGTTATCAGGCCCCCTGATAACGGATTTTTTTTGGAGAAAACACGGAGAAAGGCTATGGAAAGAAAAGTCACCCTGTATGATACGACCCTTAGAGATGGGACCCAGGGAGAGCAGGTTAATCTTTCTGCCGAGGACAAGCTGAGAATAGCCCGAAAGCTGGATGAATTTGGGATCCATTACATAGAGGGTGGGTGGCCTGGATCCAACCCGAAGGATGCCCGGTTCTTTGAGATGGCAAGGAAGACGCCCTTTGAAAAAGCCCGCCTGGCGGCCTTCGGAAGTACACGCCGGCCCAAGACGAGACCTGGAGATGACAAGAATATCTTGGCACTTCTCAAGACAGAGTGTGAAACCTGCACCATTTTTGGGAAGAGTTGGGATCTGCATGCGTCGAAGATCTTGAGGGTCTCCCTGGCCGAAAACCTGGCTATGATCCAGGACAGTGTAGCCTATCTCAAGAGGCAAGGGCGGCAGGTTATCTACGACGCAGAGCATTTTTTCGATGGTTACAAGAGAAACCGCGACTATGCCATCAAGACCGTAAGTACTGCCCAGGAAGCGGGGGCCGATGTGATCGTGCTCTGCGACACAAACGGGGGGTCCATGACCCATGAAGTGGAGGCGATACTCGGAGAAGTGATGCCCCTTTTGAGGGTGCCGGTGGGTATCCACGTGCATAATGACTGCGGGCTCGCCCTGTCGAACTCCCTGGCTGCGGTTCAGGCCGGGGCACGTATGGTCCAGGGGACCATAAACGGCTATGGCGAACGTTGCGGGAATGTGGATCTCATATCCGTGCTGGGAAATCTACAATTGAAGATGGGCTATGAGTGCATCGAGCCCGAGAATGTCAGCAGGCTGACTGAGATTTCCCGGTATGTCAGCGAGGTGGCAAACGTGCCGCCCCTGAATCAAAGGCCCTTTGTGGGCAAGAGTGCCTTTGCCCACAAGGCGGGGGTCCATGTAAGCGCAATCCTGAAGAGGCCGGAGGCCTATGAACACATGGACCCCGAGAGGGTCGGTAACCGGAGAAGGGTCCTTGTCTCCGATCTCTCGGGAAAGAGCAACATAGAGTACAAGACGAGGGAGATGGATATCAGGCTGGGCGGCAACGGTTATGACAGCAAGAAGATCGTTGATGAAATAAAGAAACTGGAAGATCAGGGATATCAGTTCGATGCAGCAGAAGGGTCCCTTGAGTTGTTGATCAAGAAGGTTACCGGACAATTGGAAGAGCCTTTCAGGCTCGAGTCCTTCAGGGTGACCATCGAGAAGAATCGTTCGGGACCGAGCACATCCCAGGCCACCATCAAGATCTCCGTAGGTGAAGAGCATGAGATCACGGCTGCCGAGGGTGATGGGCCGGTCAACGCCCTTGATAACGCCCTGAGAAAGGCGCTGAAGAAGTTCTTCCCCGAGGTTCAGGAGATGGGTCTGGTCGATTTCAAGGTCCGGGTAATAGATGGCAGCGACGGGACCGGCGCCAAGGTCAGGGTCCAGATAGAGTCCCGGGATTCCAGGGAGATCTGGTCCACGATCGGCGTCTCTGAGAATATTATCGAGGCAAGCTGGCAGGCCCTGGTAGATAGCGTCCAGTACAAACTTTCGAAGGAATTGAACGGCAAAGAGGCCGATGACGTGATGAAAAAGAGTAGAAGGGAGACGAGCACCGCAGATGCCCCTTCCAAGAAGGGGAGTCTGCGGCGGGTCCTTACCGGATAACCTTACCCTATGGGCTTTCTTTTGATGACAAGATCCAGAATCTAAGGACAGGGAGGTTATTGGGAAATGGACCGAATCATTGTTTTTGATACGACCCTAAGGGACGGTGAGCAATCACCGGGTGCGAGTATGAATGCCGCGGAAAAGTTGAGGCTCGCCGTAAAACTGGAAAAACTGGGGGTGGACGCCATAGAGGCGGGTTTTCCCGCTGCATCGCCCGGGGACTTCGAGGCAGTGAAAATGGTGGCCTCGAAGATTCAAAAGAGCGAAGTCGTCGCCCTGGCACGGGCCTCCAAGGAGGACATTGACAGCGCCTGGGGGGCGATAAGGGAGGCTGCCCATCCGAGGATTCATACTTTTATTGCCACCTCGGATATCCACTTGGAGCACAAGCTCAAGATGACCCGTGATGAAGTAGTCAAGGCCGCTGTCGAGGCCGTAAGGTATGCCAAATCCCTTACCGACAATGTGGAGTTTTCTGCGGAAGACGGATCCAGAAGTGACAGGGATTTTCTTTGTCGTATTTTCGAAGCCGTGATCGAGGCCGGGGCAACAACGGTAAACTTACCCGACACAGTGGGTTACGCGATGCCCGATGAATTCGGCGAGTTGGTCGATTACATTCGCACTCATACGCCGAATTTGGACAAGGCCGTGGTCAGCGTCCATTGTCACAACGATCTAGGCCTTGCCACGGCAAACACCTTTGCCGGGCTGCGCGCAGGTGCGCGGCAGGTCGAAGTCACCATAAACGGGATAGGCGAGAGGGCAGGAAATACATCCCTTGAGGAAGTGGTCATGGGGCTTTACACCCGAAGGGATCATCTGGGCCTCACATCCAACATAGATACAAGGGAAATCTATCCCACGAGCAGACTGGTCAGCATGGTGACGGGCATTGTGGTGCAACCCAACAAGGCAGTGGTAGGGGCCAATGCCTTTGCCCACGAGGCAGGGATACACCAGGATGGTGTCCTCAAGCACAGAATGACATATGAGATCATGGAACCTGAGACCGTCGGGCTCGCAAGCAACAGGCTAGTCCTGGGAAAACACTCGGGCAGGCATGCCTTCAAAAAGAAACTGGCGGAGTTGGGATACGAGTTGGAAGAGGCAGACCTGAACAGGGTCTTTGAGAGATTCAAGGAACTGGCTGACAAGAGGAAAGAAATCCTGGACGAGGATATCGAGGTGTTGATCGCCGAAGAGGTCCTGAGGGTGCCTGACAAGTACAAACTGGACTACCTCAATGTTGTGAGTGGGACCATGGCAGTGCCAACGGCAACAGTCAAGCTGGAGATAGATGGAAGGATCACCCAGGGGGCGGGCTTTGGAGTTGGCCCGATAGACGCCACCTTCAATACAATAGCCAAGCTGACGGAAACCCGTTCAAAGCTGGTTCGATTCACCATCAATGCCATCAGTGGCGGGACAGATGCCCAGGGAGAGGTAACCGTTCGATTGCAGGAAAACGGCCTGGTCGCCCTTGGAAAGGGCGCGGACCCGGATATATTCACGGCAAGTGCCAAGGCATATGTCAACGGTCTTAATCGGCTCGAATATCTCAAGAAGAACCCCTCTCTTGCCTTAGGGGAAAGGGGTCTCTAGGAAGGGGTAGCCCCGACAACATTTCAGTGATTTTTGAGATGGAGACACAGATTGGGTAGGTCTCTCACAGACAAGGGGGAAGACTCTGCCCGTGACAGATCCTACCCACGTCAGTTTGTCTCCTTCGTATCTGGATTGAATGCATGGACCATGAGTTTATCCTGGTTCTTGGTGTCCTTCAGGGTTTTGGGCACCGGGCCCTAAAGGAGTGAAGATCGAGCAATGAAAAACCCCATGACCATAACAGAGAAGATACTGGCGTCTCACGCGGGACTTGAGTGCGTCAGCCCAGGAGATCTCATTAAAGTGAACGTGGACCTGGCCCTTGCCAATGACATAACCGCCCCTTTGGCAATCAGGGTATTCGGCGAAATGGGCAGGGGCGAGGTATTCGACAAGAACAGGGTGGCCCTGATCCCGGATCATTTTGTGCCAAACAAGGATATCCAATCGGCCCAACAGGCCAAGCTCATGAGAGATTTTGCCATGGAGCAGGATATCCTCCATTACTATGAGCTGGGGGACGGGGGAATAGAGCACGTGATCCTCCCTGAAAAGGGGATGGTATTGCCGGGAGACCTGGTTATCGGAGCGGACAGCCATACGTGCACCTACGGTGCCTTGGGGGCCTTTTCAACCGGTGTGGGCAGCACGGATCTTGCCGTTATCATGGCCACAGGAAGGACATGGCTCAAGGTCCCTTCCACAATAAGACTGGATTATCGTGGAGCACTCCGGGAATGGGTAGGGGGAAAGGACCTCATCCTTTACACCCTGGGTAAGATTGGTGTCGAAGGTGCCCTATACCGGGCCATGGAGTTCTCAGGCGAGGTCATAAGGTCCCTCTCCATGGATCAGAGACTAACCATGACAAATATGGCCGTTGAAGGGGGCGCCAAGAACGGGATCATCGAACCCGATGAGATAACCAGAGACTATATCAGCAAGCGGACTCAGAGGGAGCCCCTGTTCTTTCGGAGCGACGGAGATGCCCCTTATGAAAGGACGATTGAAATTGATGTGGATCAGATAGAACCCCAGGTAGCCTACCCCCATTCACCGGACAACGTGCGGCCCGTTTCTGAGGTGGACAATGTGGTCCTGGACCAGGTCGTCATTGGATCCTGTACGAACGGGAGGCTGGAAGACCTGGAGGTCGCTGCGAGCCTCCTGAAGGGTCGTTCCGTTCACCAGGGGTTACGACTCATTATCGCTCCGGGCTCTACTGCCATTTACAAGGATGCCTTAAAGTCGGGGATCATTGGAACCCTGTTGGAGGCAGGAGCAATCATAGGCCCACCCTGCTGCGGGCCATGCCTGGGCGGGCACATGGGGGTCTTGGCCGAGGGTGAAAGGGCATTGTCGACTACCAACAGGAATTTCATCGGACGCATGGGCCATCCCAAAAGCGAGGTCTTTCTATCTGGCCCGGCCGTGGCGGCAGCCTCGGCTGTCAGGGGTAGGATCTGTTCGCCGGAGGAATTGTAAAGGGACCAGGGTTTTCTGATTGCGAGATCTAAGGAGACACGAATATGCGGTTGACAGGAAGGGTTTGGAAATTCGGAGACAATATTGACACGGATGTCATCATCCCGGCGAGATTTCTCAATGTGTCTGACAAGGCGACGCTGGCAAGGAATTGCTTTGCCGACGTGCGGCCCGACTTCAGAGATGGGGTGGCGTATGGGGATATCATCCTGGCGGGGAGCAATTTCGGCTGCGGGTCCTCACGAGAGCACGCCCCCTGGGCCATAAAGGAATCCGGCATCGGGTTGGTGATTGCAAAGAGCTTTGCACGGATCTTTTACAGGAATGCCTTTAATATCGGCCTGCCCCTGCTTGAATCAGAAGGGGCTTGGGACCTGTTCTCCGAGGGAGACCGGGTTACAGTGGACGTGGGGACCGGAGAAATGGGGAAAGAAGGGGATGATCAGAAGAGCCTGACGGCCAAGGCAATACCTGACTTCATGATGGAAATAGTTCAGGCGGGAGGCCTTGTGGAATACATAAAGGAGAATGGCTCCTTCTAAGCCGACCCGAGGTGTCCAAGGAGGGCCCGCTGACCGGGTGCAAGGCCATCCCCTCAGGGGCCGGCGGAGCCAAAGCCATCGGAAGTTCTAAGCTGGTTTCATCTTTTCACGGAGGACGGAATGGGAATGATAAGTGACAGTGTAAAGAAGGGAATTGATCGGGCTCCTCACCGATCCCTCTTCAAGGCCATGGGCTATACAGATCAAGAGCTTGAAAGGCCTCTGATAGGGATAGCCAACTCGGCAAACGACATCATACCGGGCCACATCCATCTGGACAAGATCGTGGAGGCCGTCAAGGCCGGTGTCTATATGGCGGGAGGCCTTCCCATAGCCTTTGGGACAATAGGGGTCTGCGATGGGATAGCAATGAACCACGTGGGGATGAAATACTCCCTTGCCAGCCGGGAGCTCATAGCCGACTCCGTCGAGATCATGGTAAAAGGCCATGCCTTTGATGCCATTGTCCTGGTCCCAAATTGCGACAAGATAGTCCCGGGGATGCTTATGGCGGCTGCCAGGCTCGACATCCCGAGCATTGTCATCAGTGGAGGCCCGATGCTGGCCGGAAGGCATCCACAGAACATGGACCAAAAGATCGATCTGGTAACTGTTTTCGAATCGGTCGGTGCGGTCCATTCCGGCATCATGGACCAGGCGAGCCTTGCTGCCATCGAGAATGAGGCATGCCCCACGTGCGGTTCCTGCGCTGGCATGTTCACTGCCAATTCCATGAATTGCTTGACCGAGGCGGTCGGGATGGCCCTGCCGGGCAATGGAACCATTCCCGCCGTGATGGCATCGAGGATCAGACTGGCCAAGGAGACGGGTATAAGGATCATGGATCTCCTGGACAAGGGGATGACGGCTCGGCAGATCTTGACGGAAGAGGCCTTCACCAATGCCCTGACCGTGGACATGGCCCTTGGGTGTTCGACCAATACGGTCCTTCATCTCCAGGCCATTGCAAACGAGGCGGGTGTTCCCTTTGACCTGGAAAAGGTCAACGAGGTCAGCCAAAGGACACCGAACCTGTGCTTCATGAGCCCCGCCGGGAAAGACCACATCGAGGATCTTGACAGAGCCGGGGGGATAAGGGCGGTCCTCAAGGAGCTCTCTATGGCAGGCCTCATAAATGGGGAGTGCCTGACCGTATCCGGGAAGAGCGTTGGAGAAAACATCGAGGGTGCTACGATAAAGGATCCGGCCGTGATAAGGAGCAGGAAAGATCCCTACAATAGAGAAGGTGGGCTCGCAATCCTTTACGGCAATATAGCTCCGGGGGGTTGTGTGGTTAAGCAGTCGGCCGTGTCCAAGAATATGCTCTATCACGAAGGACCGGCCAGGACCTTTGATTCGGAGGAAGAGGCCACCGACGCTATACTGGGGAGGAAGGTAAGAGAAGGTGAAGTTCTCGTCATTCGGTACGAGGGGCCAAAGGGTGGGCCCGGCATGAGGGAAATGCTCACTCCCACCTCGGCCATTGCTGGCATGGGCCTCGATGAAAGCGTAGCATTGATTACGGACGGGCGTTTCTCCGGTGCGACCAGAGGTGCTTCCATAGGACACGTATCGCCGGAGGCGATGGAAGGAGGTCCTATCGCCCTGTTAAAGGACGGGGACAGCATCATCGTCGATATCAACAATAAGCGAATCAATGTCCGGTTGGATGACGAAGAGCTGAAGAGGCGACGGTCAGAGTGGAGACCCCCGGAAATTCGAATCCAATCAGGATATATGCACAGGTATGCTCGGAGTGTTCTCTCCGGGAGTAAAGGGGCCATACTGGAATAAAGAACCTGAAAAGGAGGGATAGCCATCAAATTGACGGGAGCGCAAATCATTATCAAGGTACTCCAGGAAGAAGGAGTCGATACCATTTTTGGTTTCCCGGGGGGGGCGGTTATCGACATATATGATGAGCTTGTCAAATCAGACATCAGACATGTCCTGGTAAGGCACGAGCAGGGGGCGGTCCATGCAGCAGACGGGTATGCCCGGGCGTCGGGCAGAGTTGGTGTGTGCCTTGTAACTTCAGGGCCAGGGGCTACAAATACGGTAACGGGAATCGCCTCGGCCTACATGGACTCTGTTCCCATTGTCGTCCTGACAGGGCAAGTGCCGACACAGCTCATTGGAAATGATGCCTTTCAGGAAGTCGATATCGTAGGGATAACGAGGCCGTGCACCAAGCACAACTATCTTGTGACAGACGTGAAGGATCTCCCCAGAATCCTCAAGGAAGCCTTCTACATAGCAAAGTCTGGAAGACCGGGTCCGGTCCTGGTAGACCTTCCCAAGGATTGCGTGCAGGCAACCATGCAGTATAGACCCATAAAGGAAATACGGCTCAGGTCCTATAACCCCACCTATGAACCCAACGTGAAACAACTGCCCAAGGCAATCAAACTCATCAAGGAGGCCAAGAAACCCGTGGTCTTTGCCGGGGGGGGCGTCATCCTTTCCGGGGCGGCCAATGAGTTGAAACGCTTTGTACGGAAGGTCCATGCTCCTGTTACATCCACCCTGATGGGGCTCGGGGCCTATCCAGCCACAGACCCCTTGTGGCTGGGGATGATAGGTATGCACGGAACCTACCGGGCAAACATGTCTACGGGGGAATGTGATCTGCTCATCGCCATCGGCGTTCGCTTTGATGACCGGGTGACAGGGAAAACTGATTCCTTTGCAAGGCAAGCCAAGATAATCCATATCGACATTGATCCAACATCAATCCGCAAGAACATTCTCGTCAACGTGCCCATAGTGGGTGATTGCAAGATTACCCTCAACAGGTTGAACAAGATGTTAGAGCAAGAGGATATGGGTGAACTCAAGAAGACGCGGAGGCCCTGGCTGCGTCAAATCGATGAATGGAAATCAAAGAGGCCTTTGGCCTATGAACAAAAGGATGTCATAAAGCCCCAGTTCGTGGTGGAGAAATTATACGAACTGACAAAGGGAGATGCCATTATCACGACGGAGGTGGGACAGAATCAAATGTGGGCTGCGCAATTCTATCACTTCAACCATCCCAACCGATTCATCACGTCAGGGGGGCTCGGTTGCATGGGGTTCGGGTTTCCTGCGGCGATAGGCGCGCAGGTTGCCCATCCGGACAAGTTGGTGGTAGACATTGCCGGGGATGGAAGCATCCAAATGAACATTCAGGAACTGGCCACTGCCATTCAATACAATCTTCCCGTGAAGGTGGTTATCCTCAATAACGGGTACCTGGGGATGGTGAGGCAGTGGCAGGAGTTGTTCTATGACAGGTGTTATGCCTGTACGGAGATGGAGTGTGCGCCGGATTTCGTGAAGCTGGCCGAGGCTTACGGAGCAGTGGGCCTCAGGGCAACAAGGCCGGAGGAAGTGGAGGGAGTCTTGTACAGGGGACTTTCTACTCCAAAGCCCGTTATTATGGACTTTGTTGTGGAAAGGGAAGAGTGCGTCTATCCCATGGTACCATCAGGGGCGCCCATCACGGAAATGCTCCTGGTATAGGGAACAAGAGGAGCGCGGGAGTGGGAACTGTGAGAGTCCATATTGTGGCTCAGGGTAAGATACTAATGGGCTGTTGCCCAAAGCACAACAGTGATGATGGTTAGCCCCTTGGGAGGTCTTTTCAAAAGGCTCAATATTCGTCCTGATCCTTTTTTGCGCCCCCATAATCCTCATAGTCGTCTCCCAACAGGCACAGAAGAAGGAGACTCCGGTGGAGATGATCTTTTGGGGCTATTGAGGCCTTCTATTAAATGTTTGGTGCCGTTCCCAATGTCTGGGAGAAATTTGATTGAGCCTTTTGAAAAGACCTCCCAAGGGGCGGCACGGCGCCTCGATACGCCCTATTCGGGGGTAAAGAGAATAGAGGGGATTCGGGCAACGCCCCCTTAACTCATGAATATGGGCTGAGTGTGTGTCCCTGGGAATCCCTGACCAGAGGGACTTCGCGGAGACTCCAACGGATTAAGCAGGCCCTAAGACCTTGAGGCGACTTAAATCCTGCTCGGGAATAGGCCCCCTCAGGGTGTTGGAAGAGGAAGATAAATGAAGAACAACGGCTCCGAAAGACACATCCTTTCTCTCCTGGTGGACAACCAACCTGGAGTCCTGTCCAGGATTGCGGGGTTTTTCAGCAGCAGGGGATTCAACATCGACAGCCTGTGCGTGTCCGAGACCACCGATCCGCTCATCTCTCGCATTACCCTCGTGGCCTATGGGGACATGCTTATCGTTGAGCAGATCAAGAAGCAGCTCAACAAGTTGATCAACGTCATTAAGGTGATCGATTTTACGGGAACGGACCATGTTCAGAGGGAGATGGCACTGATAAAGGTGAGGGCCAAGCCCGAGCATCGCGCAGAGATACTCAGGGTGGTAGATATCTTCCGGTCCAGGATTGTTGATGTGAATGTGGACTACTACACCATCGAAGTCACCGGCGACGAGGACAAGATCATCGCTTTGCTGAATCTCTTAAAGCCCATGGGCATTAAGGAGATTGCTCGGACGGGCGTCGTTGCCCTGGGGAGAGAAAAGAAATAGGCCTTTCCAGTGAGAATCATGATATCATAACAATCTGCTCATGAAGCAGGCAATGTTCATAAAGAAAGGAGAGTAAGGTAATGGCTAGGATAGACTTTGGCGGTACTGTCGAAGAGGTCGTCACGTCGGATGAATTCCCCCTGGACAAGGCCAGGGAAGTGCTTAAGGACGATACGATAACAGTGCTGGGTTATGGTGTTCAGGGACCTGCCCAGGCCCTGAATCTCAAAGACAACGGCTTCCAGGTGATCATAGGGCAGAGAGAGGAAGAACCCGTGTATTGGAATAAGGCGATAGATGATGGATTTGTCCCGGGAGAGACCCTTTTGCCCATCGAAGAGGCGGCAAAAAGGGGGAGCATAATCTTGTATCTCCTTTCGGACGCAGGACAGATGGCTGCCTGGGACACGGTGAAGAGGTGCCTCAACACTGGGGACGCCCTCTATTTCTCCCACGGCTTTTCCATTGTCTATAAGGACCAGACCGGAGTGATTCCACCCACAGACGTCGATGTCATCATGGTGGCGCCAAAGGGATCGGGCCGCAACGTCAGATTGAATTTTCTGGATGGAAGCGGCATCAACAGCAGTTTTGCGATTTACCAGGATTCTACTGGGAGGGCCAGGGAGAGGACCCTTGCGCTGGGAATTGGAATCGGGTCGGGGTACCTCTTTGAGACCACATTTGAAAAGGAGGTCTACAGCGATCTCACAGGGGAACGGGGAGTCCTGATGGGATGCCTTGCGGGCGTGATGGAAGCGCAGTATGCCCTTTTGCGTAAACACGGGCACAGCCCCAGCGAGGCCTTTAACGAGACCGTCGAAGAACTCACCCAAAGCCTGATCAGGCTGGTGGCGGAAAACGGCATGGACTGGATGTATGCAAATTGCAGCACCACTGCCCAGAGGGGGGCCCTGGACTGGAAGGGGCGCTTCAGGGACGCGGTGGCCCCGGTCTTCGATGAACTCTATGAGAGCGTTGTCTCCGGGAAGGAAACGAAAATCGTGCTGGAAGCGAACAGCGCCCCGGACTATAGGGAAAGGCTTGAAAAGGAATTGGCGGAGATAGGGAATTCCGAGATGTGGAAGACAGGTGCTGCCGTTCGTGCCCTGAGACCGGAAAACAGGAAGAAGAAATAGGTGCGATTGAAAGGCCGGCTGCTTGACTTTTCGTAACACTTTAGCCTTTTGAAATGCCTCCTCAGATAGGGAGAACGGGTGATGATGCCTTTTCTGGAGTGACTGGCGGGAGGGCGCCGTCTTTTCTTCGCCCTCGCTCCGCTC
>JAFDHO010000074.1 GCA_019308745.1 Deltaproteobacteria bacterium | reverse complement strand
GTCGTCATAGAGTTTCTTGTCGCTGATCTTTCTATTCTTTACCACTTTGTGGGATAGAATGAGGGTCTTTCCCCTGTCCAAATAGGGTTCCATGCCGGGCACATAGTAGCCCACAGGATTTCCTTCCCTCTGGAAGTCATGATGAACACCGGCCTTTTTATATGTCCATACGATGTTGCCGTCCCAGTCCACCACCGACAGGTCGTTGGATCCCGGATGGTGCCAGAGCCTTCCCCTCTTGCCGGTGGCTCCCATGACATAACCGTTTGGCAACATCTTGGCCGGATGCTCCTCGTCGCACACGTTTGGCCAGTGCTTGACCACGTTTCCATTCATGTCTATCAGGATGGTCTGGTTCCCTTTGGTCGTGAGAATGGTGTATCCACTGAAGCACTTATCAGGTTTGTAGATCGTGGTTCCGTGGGGAAAGACCGTCGGAAATGCAAATAAGGTTCCTGGTAAGATAATCACTAGACATAACGCGACAAAAAGCAAAGATCTTTTCATTATCTGCCTCCTTTCGGGTTCTAGGTTCAAGATCCAAAGTTGAAGGATTACTGACGACTTGCCAGATTCTCCCAAACATCCCAACTTAAGGGCCTGTGGTTCTCATTGTTCATTCTGATACAGAGGACCACGTATTTCACCCCCTCCCAACAAGAAATTTGCACGCATATCGAACTATCTTCTCGTTCAAGATTAGGGGCCTGTTGCCCGATTCTTGACAAAGCAAGGTCCGTGCCCAATCATCCTAATCTCGTAATGGGAGATAAGTGACTGAATTGGTATTGTATTTTGTTAGGAACCTCCCCGGTTCACTGAGTCAAGCAATTGGGATCTATATCGAAATCCTTTACACCCTGTAAAAGTGTCCTATGCATAAATAACTCTTTTGTGGAACAGGTAGTAATGTAGCGAAAATCATGCCACGGGTCACTCCTACCTCCTAAGCCTCCAACTATTCGATTATACACAATTTTCTTGAAAACAACCATCCTGACTTGCATGTTAGGCATGAAATTTCTGGGAAGAAATCTTTACAATTGTGAAAGATATCGCACATGGGGATTCCCGGGAGTGTCCAAAACTGCGCAGCTTCCGTTACCGTGCGAAATTCATACATTCATACCATAGGCAGCTATTTTGTCATAAAGGGCCCGCCGACTTATCCCCAGCATTCTGGCCGTCTCCGAGCGATTATTGTTTGCGCTCTTGAGTGCCCGCGCGATGGCCCTCTTCTCAGCTTCCTCAACCACCTCTTTCAAGGAAAGCACCGGCCCATCATCAGATCCTTTGGCGGCCTTCCGCTGCCGCATGTCGGAGCTGACTATGCAGTCCATGGAGATGGTCTCGTTTTCGGCTAGGAGCACCCCCCGTTCCAGGATGTTTGCCAGTTCCCTGATATTGCCCTTCCAGGAGGAATTAAGGAGCATATCGAGCACATCAGGCTTGATGCTGCTGATCTTCTTCTTGTATATCTTGCAAAACTTGTGCAAAAAGTGGTCAAGAAGGAGAGGAATATCCTCCCTCCTGTCCCTTAACGGCGGAAGGCATAGGGGTATGACGGCCAGACGATAGTAAAGCTCTTCCCTGAAACCCCCTCTTCCCACTTCCGCTATGATATCTCGGCTGGTAGCAGAGATAAAACGGACATCAATCTTTGTGTTCCGATTTCCTCCAACCGGCTTTATCTCTCCTTCCTGGATAGCCCTCAGGAGTTTCACCTGTGTCGAGGGCTTGATTTCACAGATTTCGTCCAG
Source organism: Deltaproteobacteria bacterium (assembly GCA_019308745.1). Lineage (GTDB taxonomy): Bacteria > Desulfobacterota > DSM-4660 > Desulfatiglandales > HGW-15 > JAFDHO01. Next base: position 16,790 of record JAFDHO010000074.1, on the reverse strand, counting down.
GAAAACCGTCCCGCCCTGGGCCTCTTCCAAAAGCCCCCTTCTTGCCCTTAGGGCCCCCGTAAAGGCTCCCTTGACATGGCCAAAGAGTTCGCTCTCCAAAAGAGTTTCCGTGAGGGCGCCGCAATCAATGGTGAGAAAGAGCCCATCCTTCCTTGAACTGCTCTGGTGGATCTTCTCTGCCAAAAGAGACTTCCCTGTTCCTGTCTCCCCTTCTATCAATACTGGGGCGAGGGAGTCTGATATCTTCTCTACCTTTCTCAAGAGATCCTGCATGCATTTGCTTGCGCCAATAATAGTCTTTGTATAATCCCCGCCACCTTCCTGGGGGCGGATGTTTTGGAGCGTACGATTTAACCTTCCATATTCCAAGGCCCTTTGCGCCAGAATCTCGATATCCCTGTTCTTGAAGGGCTTGGTTATGTAATGAAAGGCACCCATCTTGATAGCCTGAACTGCGGTCTCGATGGTACCCACCCCCGTAATTATTATGAAGGGAGTGGTGGAATCAACTGATCTGACCCTTTCCAGGAGTTCCAGGCCACTGAGATCTTCCATGGCCATATCTGAGATTATTAGATCAAACATGGTCTCTTCAATGGCCTTCCAGGCCTCTTCGCCGCTATGAGCGCTATGGACTTCGTATCCCTTCTTGGAAAATAACCTGCTCAAGACCTGGAGCATTTCCCTCTCATCATCTGCAATAAGGATCCTTTCTGACACGGTCAAAAACTCCTTCCAATCATCCCGAAATGTCCTATGCCCAATTCACGTTACAGCTTTACCAGGAAGCTCTACCGTCATTCTCGTGCCTTTCCCTAACATCGACTCCGCCTTCAAGGTTCCATGGTGTTTTTCCACGATTATCCTGGAAGTAAAAAGCCCGAGACCGAAACCCTTCTCCTTCCTTGAGGTAAAGAAGGGATCGAATATCCTCCCCAGATCCTCTTCGGCTATACCGCTTCCATTGTCCTCTATCTGGAGTACGACCTTTCTGTCGTCCCCTTTTCCCTTAACATCCACCCTGATTGTGATCATTCCCTCTTCCCGGCTGGCCTGAACGGAATTCAACACCAAATTGATCAACACCTGTTGAATTAGATTTTCGTCCCCCCAGAATATGACCTTTTCCTCGGGGTACTCCTTCCTCAAAGTGATTCTTTTCTCCTTAACCTTTTGCTTGAGGAAAAGCATACTCTCTTCGATGAGGTCCACAAGGTTTACGGGCGCCTTTTCTGGTGGTTTTGGGCGGGTGAAAGATAGAAGGTCCTCAATGATCCTACCCGCCCGTATGGCGTTTCGCTCTATGGATCGAAGGCTCTCTCTTAAGCTCTCGGTATCCAGGTCATTGCTGAGCATATAGTCTGCGTTCGAGAGTATGATCCCAAGGGGGTTATTGATCTCATGAGCTATCCCTGCTGCCATCTGTCCCATAATAGCCAAGCGATCCGATTGTATGAGATCCTCTTCGAGGCGTTTTCTTTCCGTCAGATCTCTTGAGAAGCAACAGGCCATGGGCTCATCACCATCGAAGCCCCTGACGGTTGTTGCCACCATTTCCACGTGAAATTTCATGCCTCCCTTGGCCCGAAAGACAAATTCCCCGTTACTGAAACCATTTTCAAAAACACTTTTGATAAATAAGGCTGCATCTCCTTGTTGATCCCGAACGATCAAGTCCTCAAGCCTGAGCCTGTAAATCTCAGATTCCGTGTATCCGAGATGTTGCAAGGCAATCCTGTTTACCAATTTCACACTGCCTTTCGGTGATATCAGATGTATCATGTCGGGGGAAGACTCGATCAAATCCCTGTATTTTTGCTCGGATCGTTTCAGGTCCCCAGTCACCTTTTGGATCTTTCTCTTGAGCACGAAATTCCAGAAGATCAACACAAACAACACAAAGCCACTCAACCCCATTGCGCCCAAAATATATTTGACATAGTCATTCCAGGCGCTGTATCGAGTATCCCGGCCGAGCCATTTCTGATGGATGACATCGTAGCTCTTATTTTCCATGACCTTGCCCAGGGCCAAGCTTATCTCTGTCAGAAGTTCCGGGTTATTCTCCTTCACGGCAAGTGCCAGGGGAACGGTCTCGATCGGCATCCCCACGTCCTTAATATTTTCGAATCTCTCCTTTTGTATGATATAGAGGGTGGTCAAACTACAGTTTGATATGTATACATGTGCCTTGCCTGAATTCACCATGCCCAGGGCTTCCTGCTGGGATCTTGCTTCAATCAACCTGATATTATTGTTTGCCCCAGGCAGGACATCCAGAATCTTTCTTCCCCTCTCCACGGCGATTGTGTGTCCTGGGAGGTCCTTGTAACATGTCACCGTCAGACAAAGGTCGTTGACAAAAAATTTCCTATCTACCTTTATACCCGTCTCGATCAAATTGAACCCCGTGTTGGCCTCTTGGTTGAGCATTATACCGCTGATTAAATCAATTTTGCCCTGTTTTAGCGCCGTGATCAACCGTGAGTCACTCATGGCGTAGAATTCCACCCTGGCGCCCATGGTACCTGCCAGGAGTTTGGCAAGGTCCACACAAAATCCCCGAACCACCTTCGGCTCCCTGTCCACAAAAGAAAAAGGGGGGCTGTACTCCGGGATCCCAACCTTCAGCGTCTTCTTGGCCACTGCGGCGGCAGGAGCCACCAACAAAAGCGCCAAGGACAGAAGAACCCACACCCATCTATGCCTGAACAAGGACTCAAAGACCCTCTGACTCTCTTCGCTCGCGGTCATAAGCGTACGAATTTGCCTCTTTAGTGCCAAAAAATGTTGACGGCATCGAAGTGATCGATCTCCAGTATTGCCGAATTGCTTCGCAATCGGCGGGACTTGGCAGTACGACATCCCGCCCTTAACCTCATTCACTTATATCACTTTTTGACCTTCAGGGTAACATAAAGGGTTCCCCCCTGCCTTCTGAGCAGGAGCAGGATTGTATCCCCCTCTTTGTAGGCAGACATCCTGTTGTTGAATTGCTCAAGGTCTTCCACCGGCACCTGATCGATCTCAAGGATGATGTCACCGGTCCTGATTCCCGCTTCTGCTGCCGGAGAGCCCCTGTCGACCCCAACAACGACTATACCACTGGTCTCCGACAGACCGTAGGTCCTTGCAAGTTCGGGAGTCAACTCCTTCACGGTCATGCCGAGCTTCGGAGATTCTTCGGTGGGCGCAGGGACTCCCTCTTCGCCTTTCAGCACCCCGATCTTTACTTGGAAGGTCTTCTTCTTTCCCTTTCTAACGACCTCCACCTCCACTGTTTTGCCTACCGGAGTCGAAGCCACAATGTAAGGAAGATCCCGCATTTCCTTGATTTCTTTCCCGTCGAAGGTGATGATTACGTCCCCTCTCTTGAGTCCGGCCGTGTCCGCAGGGCCTCCCGGCGTGATATCCGCCACGAGGGCACCACCTTCCCCTTCCAGTCCAAGCTTCTCTTTCAGCTCCGGCGTAATCGCTTGAATCAGCACACCCAGCCATCCCCTAACGACCTTCCCCTTCTTCAGTTGGGGGAGGAGGTCTTTTGCCATGTTTATAGGTATGGCGAAGCCAATCCCGATACTCCCGCCGCTCTGGGAAAAGATTGCCGTGTTGATCCCTATGACCTCGCCCACCGTGTTGAGGAGCGGCCCTCCGCTGTTCCCGGGATTGATGGAGGCATCTGTCTGGATGAAATTCTCGTAGGGCCCGGCGCCGATGTGCCTGTACTTTGCGCTTACGATACCTGCCGTGACGGTATGTCCAAGTCCGAAGGGATTTCCGATGGCCACAACCCAGTCTCCCACCTCAATCCTGTCTGAGTCTCCCAGGGGAAGGGGGACCAGTGGCTTATCCGGCCTGATCCTAATAAGGGCCAGGTCAGTCTTCGGGTCACGTCCGACTATTTCTGCGGTATACTCCTTTTCATCTGCCAGGATAACCTTGATTTCATCTGTCTTTTCAACCACATGATTGTTGGTAAGGATGTAGCCTTCCCTGTCGATGATAAAGCCGGTCCCGAGGCTCCGCTGCCTAAAATCCTTCGGCATCTCCTCCCCAAAGAACTTCTCGAAAAAGTCCCTGAAAGGGTCGTTCGGGCCAAAGGGCAGCGAAAACGTCCCGTGTCCCTTGATCACCTTCACCGCACTGATATTCACGACGGATTGGCTGGCCTTCTTTGCCAGTTGGGCAAAGGAGTTTGGGACCGATGGTTGAGGGCCGGTCGGCTGTTCTCCTGATGCCACGAGGGGATGAAACATGGATGCGACTGCAAATACTGCGACAAAAAGTGCTGCCAAAAAAAGAACCTTCTTTGTTGCTTTGATATCTTTCATCTTGTTCATAATGCCTTATCTCCTTTTCCAATTTGGTGATCCCAAGAAATTGTCAAAGACAATCGGGCCATTGCCCAAATCCGTCTATCTGTTCTATCCCCCGAACAGGGAATATCGCATGGCTCGGTAGCCTCTCGGGTGGCCTTTTCACAAGGCTCAATATTCGCCCACATCCTCGTACGCCCCCATAACCCACATAGCCGTCTCCAGACAGGGACAAAAGAGGGAGACTCCGGTGGAGATGATCTCTTGGGGCTATTGAGGTCTCCTATTAAATGTCTGGTACCGTTGCCCGTGCCGGGCACACGTAAACAGCCCTTGTAATCAGTTGAAAATATAAGCAAACAATCATAAGATTCAAGTTCGGGATTGATCTATTCCTGCAAAATAAGCTATCTTAAAGTGTTCTCTGACTTTGCGAATCATTCCAAAGAGGAGGTCCCGCATGTCAATGGTGAACCTTAGGGGCATATTCCCGCCGATCACCACGCCATTCGTGGGCGGCAAGGTGGCATACGACCATTTGTCAAAAAACGTCGAAAAGTGGGCACAGACAGGCATCGCCGGGTTCGCCGTACTCGGCTCCAACGGTGAATATGTGTTCCTGTCCGAGGACGAGAAGAAAAGGGTCCTGGAGACAGTCGTCGCCTCTTCCCCTGAGGGAAAGGCCATCATTGCCGGCACTGGGTGTGAGTCCACCCTCGAGACTCAAAGACTTACTGCTGAATGCGCGAAGTTGGGGGCCAATGCCGCGCTCGTGGTCAACCCCCACTACTTTGCGGGAGGTGTGAGCCAGAGGGCCCTGATCGAGCACTATACGAGGATTGCCGATGATTCCCCCATCCCGCTCTTGCTCTATAACGTGCCCAAATTCACCCACATAAACCTCGCTCCCGGTCTTGTCGCCGAGCTTTCAGCACATCCCAACATCATCGGAATAAAGGATAGCTCGGGGAGCGTCGGCCTGCTCGGCGAGTACATCAACAGCAGTGACCGCGAGTTCCAGGTGCTGGCGGGCACCGCAAGCGTCCTTCTCGGAGCCCTTGCCCTGGGGTGTCCGGGAGGCATCCTGGCCCTTGCCAACATTGCGCCCGAAGCCTGCGTGGAGATCCTCCAGTTGGTCAAAGCGGGACGATATGAAGAGGCCAGAAGCATCCAGCTCAGGATGATTCCCGTGAACAAGGCCGTGACCGAGACATATGGTATTTCAGGGCTAAAATCAGCCCTGGATATGCTTGGCTATTTCGGTGGAGACCCCAGGCTCCCCCTTCTACCCTCCACGGAAGAGGAAAAAGAGATGATCAGGGGGATATTAAAGAGGGCCATGCTCTTGAGCTAGTCACCCCTTCTGCCATGGAAGTCCTCTGCCATTTTTTTGGTCAGTTTGGCCAGCCACCCCATGACATCACCCTTGAGGTCCTTCCTTGAGGTGAAACCCAGGGCCTCCCGTTCCCAGAAGGCCCACTTCTTTGACTCATCCATGTAGAGACAATTCCCGAACCGGTATCGGATGTGATAGGCGACGGGATACTTCTCGCCCACCACGAAGATCTCTACATAGACATAGCCAAGCCCGTAGAGTTCCTCGGAGTAGTCCCTGATGGCCCTTTCGTGGGTGTAATTCAAAGGGATTTGCGGGAGGGGCAGAATCTCCATTCCCTTGAAAGACCCTAGGACCTTCCCCTTGATGAAGCCCTGAAGCTCACCATGGGAGAGGCCTGACCTTTCGGCATCGCCGTAAAGGGCCAACTCTATCTTTCCAAAACCCCGAATGGCACCAAGGGCATTGAAGGGGTCTTCCGGGGGCCCCGGATTCTCCTGCGCCATCACTAAGGTTCCGACCACAAGTAAGGGAACCGCCCAGGTGAAGGCCCCCTATGTCGTCCTCCAATACCCACTGTCCCCCCTTGCAGTGAAGCTTCCCCGGTAGGAGCCGAGGGGCTTCCGCGGCAAAGCCAAGCGGAACTGTGCCGAAGCCAACCCGCCTTCGCCCTAAGGATTCGCCGCTGTCACCTTTCGCCATCCCTCCCCGTGCTTCCCCACGGGGCATCCCGGTGAAGGCGAGTGATCTGGTAATACCATAACATCAGGGCCTTGCCCCAAAATCATCCATCAATAGAATAGCCCTTGGACCCTGACTCGTCAAGTCGGGCCGGGTCCAAGGGCTACAGAAGGAGGTTGATAATGCTTATGTATTGAAAAAAATACTACATTGTGGCATCCTTGTCAAGCACTTTTTCTGATATTTCCCGTTTCGCCGGGTCATTTTGATTTACTTGGCTTTTGGGATTTGAAATTTCCGATCCATCCGGGGTAGATTCATATGCGTAATCTTTAGGCACCACATGAAAAGGCAACAGCGCGGACCGTATAATAATACAGATCTCAAGATACCCGCCAAGCCCGGGAGCTATGCCATTGTGTTCCTCTCAAAGGGGCGGGGCTTAGTCCGGATCGGGAGGCTGGGAACCCTCGAGCTTCAAAAAGGATACTATGTATACCTCGGCAGCGCATTCGGGCCTGGCGGGCTCCGGGCTCGAGTCACCAGGCACCTCTCCGGCCCTAGAATCAAGCACTGGCATATCGATTACCTCAGCGGGATAGTAACTCCCTGTGAAGTGTGGTATACTCCCGACACTATCCGCAGGGAACACCATTGGGCAGGAGTGATGGCCCGGTGCCAGGGAGTATCGATTCCTCTCAGGGGTTTTGGATCTTCTGACTGTCATTGTGAGGCCCATCTCTGCCGCTTTGATAGGCCCCCTGATGTCAGGTCGTTCGGGCGCAGTCTACGTCTCCCTTCTCATGATCATTACCCGGCCCCTGCGCACAAGATACACCGTTTGCATCTGACGGGGCCGTTGACCTAAGCCCGGCGTTGACAGTGGTCGGCCCCTTGTGAAAAGACCTCCCAAGGGGCACGATAGTTCCCTCTTCCCTTTTCAGGGGTAAAGCAGACAAAGGGATTTGGGCAACAGCCTGTCAAGAACTGTTGCGCACCCCTCGTCCCCCTCGGGGGCACAATGGAAGAAGGAGATTTCGTGTTGTCGACGCGTGCCTCATGGCCACGGTCCTGCACGATCTCAAGCGGGGTGGGACCGCGGGAGACGCCCTGAGAGAGGTGGCGCGGGTCCTGAAGGAATCCGGAACCCTGGCAATTATCGAGTTTCACAAGGTCGACGGCCCGCCCGGTCCCCCCGCAGACATAAGGCTCGATCCGGCAGAGGTCCTGGAGATGGTAACCCCCCACGGCTTTAGGATGGTTGAGACAGAGAACATAGGGAAATATCATTGCATGATGAGATTCAAGAAGAAATGAAGGAGGTATCATGGGCAAGATCAGGCTCCTAATATTGTCCATCTTGATTATGACGGGGTGTGCGGGCCGGATGCAAACAGGACAACTCCAGAACGTTGCCAAAGACTGGTGCATGGTTATCCGGGCCAGCCAGATAATTCCCGTGTACCCCCTGACCGAAGACCTCCAGGTGGGGGACATCTTTCTTGTCCAATACAATGTGGATCAACAACATGCTCAATACACCGAGCAAGGTTTTCTCCCCCTGGACAACATGATCTCTCGCATCGACCCAAAAGGGTTCTACGATTTTTACGACCTTTCCTTTGCCCACGATAGCCCGGAAATCCAACTCCCGGCCCAGTGGCTTTCCCCCGGACAGGATAAGAGCTGGGAAAAAGCCCCAACTGCCAATTTTCCGACCTATTCCTTCGCGGTCAAGAGCGGCGCGGGAATCAACCTCGGAATACCGGTGCAGAGTGTCCCGATAGGGTTGAGCTTGCTGGGTTCAGATGCTGCCCAGGGCACTATAACAATCGGTGAGGCAAAGACCTACGGTCTTGATACCATTACCCTGTACCAAAAGAACATACTCCCCTGGGAAAGGGACCACAGGGACTTCCTCAAGAAGTTTGCCTCTCGAGAAGGAAAGCGCAACTACATCCGGGTTGTCTCTCGGGTTTACCTGGCCGGTCAAATGAATGTCACCTTGACCACCTCCGAATCTCAGGCAGCCGGACTTACTGTCGGCGCACCCAAACCCGTTGAGTTGCTGACCTTGAAGACTGCCAGGGTAAAGGAGGGGGTTGAGGCGGGGACTACGGAAAATTATGCGGAATCATTGGAGAGACTAAACGCCTACATAGAAGGAATCCTTGCCGGCGATTCCGGAGCTGTTCCGGGAAGGTTTCTCCCCGGCGGCACCGTCAAGATTGTGGCTGCCTCGAGCCGGGCGGTCAGCATGGAGGAATCCTTCAGCCGCCCCCTGGTCATAGGGTACCTGGGATTTGATATGGCCATAGGCCCGGATGGAAGGCTGGGCCCGCCTATCCCGACCCATGCGGTATTGGAAAAGCAAAGGACCCCTCCATTGGGTCGGCCCGCAAGACTTCAACTGTACGGAAATGCCAGGCTCTCCTTCACCTACCGAATTATCAGGAACCTGGCCGGGAACGGGGCTGACAAGAGGGCCGTCTCGCTCAAGGAAGACCTTGACTCCCTGGGGGCCATAGTACCCGCAAAGTATCCTGTGCCCATATTCTCCCGGAAGCCCGGCACTGACAAAGTCGTGGAGGTCATAGGAATCGGAGAGGACCTCAGGTCTTCTCCTCCTGTCTTTACGGATGTCACGAAATACCTGGGAAGGCTCCGGGAATCTATTGCGGCCCTCGGGAAGATACCTGCGCGCTCCCCTGAGAGGCTTGAATGGTTGGAACATACCCGGATGCAACTCAAGGCCACATACGAGAAACTGGCCGAGCATGGGGATATAATTGATAGGGCCAACGAGTACGCAGATCAATTCTAGGAGGTGGAGCAATGGCCCCGGATAACAAAGAATGGTTCATAGCAGACAGCGAATCAGATCCTGAAGAGAGGAATGCCCTCCTCTCCGGGTACCTGGCCGATGTATGGAGTGACCTGGATATCATTCGGATTGAGCGCATCCAGGGAGGGGACCCGGGCTGGCAGGCCGTATACAGGGAAGAGTGATCCACGTCCACCCGCGAAGGTCGACCTTTACGGTCGCGTTACTTCCCCCCGCAAGGGCAGCTACTTCACGGGCCACTCTCCTCGTTCCCGAAGTACATCCCTGTATACTTCAAGTGCCTCGTTGACCGCCGGCATACCACCATAGGTGGCAAGTTGGAAAAAGACCTCAGCCAGTTTCTCCGGGTCACATCCCACGTTGAGTGCTGCGTTGACATGGAGCTTCAGCTCGTCCGTTGCCCGAAGGGCCGCAAGCATGGCGCATGCCACCATCTGCCTCTCCTGAAGGGTAAGGACGGTTCGGGAATAGAGGTTCCCGGTTATGAACATGGAAAGATCATTGGCAAGGTCTCTGTCAAAGGCCTTCCACAGGAAATAGGGGGGGTCCATCTTGATGCCCTTGCCAAAGAGTTCTTTCGCCGTTCCCCGTGTCCTTTTCTTGATGTCCTCTTCGCTCACGGTGTGGTTCTCCTCCAAGTTTGATGTCATTTTTCCCGAATAGACTGTCTTTCATACAAGGCCTTTCCATGGGTGTCTTGAAGAGGGAGAATATCGAGGCAACGCGGGCCGGCCCTCACCTCCTTTACGACAAGCAACTTTGCATAACTATGACGGGACGGGAATGTCGCCTCTAAGTGCTCGGCTGGCCAAAGATCTCTCTTATTTTCTGATCCAGATCCTGGATGCCGAAGGGTTTCTGAATAAAGCCACTACACCCCTTTTTGAGGACCTCGCTGGCCTGCCCGTCAAGGCTGTAGCCGCTTGAAAGGAGCACCTTGGCCTCGGGGTTGATCCGCCTTATCCTGTCAAAGACCTCTCCTCCGTTCATGTCCGGCATAATCATGTCAAGCACGACCAAATCGATCTGATCCTTGCTGTTGTTGTAGGTCTCAATGGCCTCCCTTCCATTCATTGCCACCAGGACCCGAAAGCCCATCCTCTCCAGCATCTGCCTGCCCACATCAACGATGATGTCCTCATCATCCACCAGTAGGACGGTTCTCCTGCCATCAATAGTCTTATTCGAGTCATCCATTTCACTCGCTGCCTCTTTTTTTGAAGCCGGAAGAAATACCTTGAAGGTCGTTCCTTCACCCTTCCGGCTCTCAAGGGTAATAATCCCTCGATGGTTTCTGACAATACCATAGGCGGAGGCAAGGCCCAGGCCCGTTCCTCTGGCTATCTCCTTGGTGGTAAAAAACGGATCGAAAACTCTTTTTTGCGTCGCCTCGTCCATGCCGATACCGGTGTCCCTGACAGAGACCATGACATAGGGCCCTGGTGTCGTCTTGTAGCTCCTCACAAATTCCTCGTCAAGGTCAATATTCTTCGTCTCAATGTAGAGATCACCTCCGCCGGGCATGGCCTGCCAGGCATTCATGTACAGGTTGAGCAAGACGTGTTCGATCTGTCCCTGGTCAGCCTCGACCTTCCACATGTTTTCTTGGTACGTGGTGTGGATCCTGAGCCCCTCCTTTGACCGCCCAAACATTCGGGAACTCTTCTCGACAATTCGGTCGAGGTCAGTGGTCTTTACCTCGTATTTCCCTCCCCTGGCAAATCCCAATAGCTTCTTGTTGACCTCGGCACCTCTGAAGACAGACTTCTCGATGCTCTTGAGTCTCTCATAGTTGGGATCTGACTTGTCCATTTCCAATAACATCAGGGAGGTATTTCCCTGGATGTTCATGAGGAGATTGTTGAAATCATGGGCCACACCTGCCGCCATTTGACCGAGGGCACGGAATTTTTCATACTCATGCAGTTTCTTTTGCACCTCCAGTTCATCTTCCTTGGATTGCTTCAACTCGGTGTAAAGACGCGCATTTTCAATGGCCAGCGCGGCATTGGCAGAAAAAATGCTCAACAGGTAGGCATCTTCTTCCGTAAAGGAACCGCCATCGGCCTTGTTTATCGCCTCGATCACACCGATGAGTTTTGTCTTGGATTTCAAAGGGACGCACAGGATCGATTTTGTCTCAAGCCCGCTTATTCTATCGATCTCCGGATAGAACCTTGGATCATCTTGGGCGTTTGGAATAATCAAAGGCTTTCCTCTCTGTGCCACCCAGCCCGCAATGCCCTTTCCTGGCGGTATTCGTATGTCTCTCAGGGACTGTGCCATGGGGCCGGTTGGGACGCTGAAAACCAATTCGCCTGACTTGTCATCCAAGAGCATCAGGGTGCTGGCAGCAGAACCGGTCACCTTGTCCACGTACTTCATGATGATTGATAGCACTTCGCTCAGGTTGAGTGTGGAGTTCGCGACGGAACTGGTCTCGATAGCGATCCCCAGCTTCTCACTATCCAATCTCCTGTAAACTTCCGTCATCTGCTCTTGTTTCTTCAGGGCTATCTCAACCTGCTCCAAGGTGGCAAACCCCATGTAATTGAGGATGACACCAAGTACGGGAATTCGCTCCATGTCTCTCGCGGCACGGCTTTCCGAGACCAACATTACCCTGTCCGTACCTTCGCTCACCGATCTTTGGCGGTACAATTCCCTCTGCCTCTCAAGGGCCTGCCCAAGTTGATCTCGGGTGATAAACCCCAGGTCAACCATGATTTCACCTAATAGCCGCTTCAAGATCATCTCTTTACCTGTTCCCGGGTCGAAGGGTTATCCTCTGGACAGGGTGGAAAATCTATCCATTTGTAGAAAAGAATTGATAAATCCTAAATAAAAACGCCTTAAATAGCAAAGGTAAATATCGTTTATAATACTTTTCTTTAATGAGCTTTATGAATATGTTTTAAGTTACCTTTAGTCTATTTGATTGTCAATAGGATTTGAGGTGGGCACTGCTGGCCCGATTCCGCCACCCCGAGCTCCTTTCAAAAAGACCGCAAAGGCCAATGTGGGGGGCACCAAATCTTGCGCCTCACGAAACAGCCCATGATCTATTGACATCCTATGGGATTTGTAGGAAAAAGTCGTGAGTGAACGGATCTGCGGAGGGCGACAATTCGAAAGGGAGGGCTTTGGGATCAATGAAATACTGTAGCACGTGCGGTGCTCCTCTGAATCGGCGCATCCCTCCCGGGGACGACAGGCCCCGTTTTGTTTGCGATAAGTGTCACAGCATCCACTATGAGAACCCCAAGATCGTGGTCGGATGTATCCCGGAATGGGAGCAGAAGATCCTGCTCTGCAGGAGATCCATAGAGCCCCGCTACGGCTTTTGGACCGCCCCGGCAGGTTTTCTGGAAAATGGCGAGACAGTGGCAGAGGGTGCACGCCGCGAGACCCTTGAAGAGGCCTGTGCGCGTGTGGAGATAATGGACCCATACACCCTTTTCGATCTTACCCATGTCAACCAAGTCTACCTCATGTTCAAGGCCCGCCTCATTGACGGCAGGTTTGGGCCTGGCCATGAGAGCTTAGAGGTCAAACTCTTTTCCGAAAAAGAGATTCCCTGGGATGAGATAGCCTTCCAATCTATTAAGGAGACGCTGCGCCTCTATTTCCAGGACAGAGCCGAGGGCACATTTCCCCTTCATACAGGAAGGATCTCACCGGGGCAATAGGACGGGGGGGATTTGACCACAGCGTCGCAATTCCTTCATTTTGGGAGTTTCTTGCCAGGAACTCAGGGAGCATGATTCAAGAAATGAAACCAAAATGGGACCGTGAATGATGTGCGTTGACACCGAACCGACCTTGCAGATATAATACTCAAGCGTGGTCAGATTCGGGATTGCGATTACTTGCCGCATGTATGGCGAGTAACGAAGATCCACACCATCTAAGGGTTTGAGTGAGAAAGTTCCATGTATGTGTTGGTCACGGGCGGTTGCGGATTCATAGGCAGCAACTTCATCAGGTTTCTTCTTGAGAGGAAAAGGAAAACTAAGGTCATTAATGTAGACAAACTGACCTATGCCGGTAACCCTGCCAATCTGGAAGACGTAGAAAAGAACCATCCCGACCGTTACTACTTCATCAAGGCCGATATCAGTGACAAAAAGGCCATCCGAAATATCTTTGACAGGCACGAAATAGACTGGGTCATCAACTTCGCCGCCGAATCCCACGTGGACCGGAGCATCCTTGGGCCCGAGATCTTTATCCAGGTAAATATCTTCGGCACCTTCAATCTCCTCGAGAACTCCCGAAGGGCCTGGCAACCGGAAAACGGGAAGGAGTCCAGGGGGAAACTCTTCTTGCAGATCAGCACGGACGAGGTTTACGGTACCTTGGGAGAATCCGGCCTCTTTACCGAACGATCTCCCTATGATCCTTCCAGTCCTTACTCGGCAAGTAAGGCGGCTTCAGACCATTTGGTGAATGCCTATTTTCGCACTTACGGATTACCTGCCATCATAACCAACTGCTCCAACAACTACGGGCCCTACCAATTCCCCGAGAAATTGATACCGCTGATGATAAACAATGCCCTGAAAGGCGACGATCTCCCTATTTATGGAGATGGCGAGAACGTCAGGGACTGGATATACGTTGAGGATCACTGTGAAGCCTTGCTCAAGGTCCTCGAGATGGGAGTCCCGGGCGACAAATACAATATCGGGGGAAGCTGTGAAAAGAAGAACAGAGAAGTGGTTGAGGTGATCTGTGATCAACTTGATCGAAAGCTGGGACCAGTAGGGGGCCGGCCCAGACGCTCTTTGATGAAGTACGTAGCTGACAGACCGGGACATGATCGAAGATATGCCGTCGACAGCTCCAAGATCATGACCGAGCTTGACTGGTCACCCAAGGTGTCCTTTGACGAGGGAATAGCCATGACCATAGAATGGTACATCGACAACACGGAATGGACGGAAAGCATACTGGACGGATCTTACATGGAATACTATAGGACCCAATATGGAGAAAGACTGGATGGCAAAGGTTAAGCCTACAAAGGGTATCGTACTGGCTGGTGGCTACGCCACCAGGCTCTATCCGGTTACCAAGACCGTATCCAAGCAGCTCCTGCCTGTCTATGACAAGCCCATGATCTACTACCCCCTGTCCGTGCTTATGCTTGCACGCATCAGGGACATCATGGTAATAAGTACCCGGGAAGACCGCCCCCTCTTCAAGAGGCTCTTGGGCGATGGAGACAGGTTCGGGCTGTCCTTACGGTATGAGGTCCAACCCAGGCCTGAGGGGATCGCTCAGGCCTTTATTATCGCAAAGGATTTCATTCGCGACCACCCCTGCTGCCTCATCCTGGGAGACAACCTGCTGTATGGTGATAGCCTCAGCGGCATCCTTCAGCGGTCCATCCCCCACGATCACGGGGCCAAGATATTTGCATACTGGGTCAACGACCCGGAGAGGTATGGGGTCGTCCTGTTTGGCGACGATGGTAAGCCCAAAGATATCATCGAAAAACCCGAGACCCCCATTTCCAATTGGGCGGTTACGGGTCTCTACTTCTACGATCACCAGGTCTATGAAATTGCCTCTTCACTCAAGCCGTCCGACAGGGGAGAGTACGAGATAACGGACGTCAATCGTACCTATCTGGAAAAGGGCCTGTTGGAGGTAGAAAGATTTGGCAGGGGTATTGCCTGGCTGGACACGGGCACCCCTGAATCGCTCGCCCAGGCGACCATCTTCATTCAGACAATTGAGCAACGACAAGGACTAAAGATAGCATGCCTGGAAGAGATTGCATACCGTATGGGTTATATCTCCCGTCAAAAGCTGGAATCCCTGGCATCGGACTTGAAACAGAGCAGTTACGGCGGCTATCTGATCAAGATCCTGGGCGAATGGGGGAAAACAGGATCATGAACTTCACCCCTGCCCCCGGCCTGCCTGATATCGTCATCATAGAGCCAACCCTGTTTGAAGATCAGAGAGGATTTTTTACCGAGATGTACCATCAGGAGAAGTTCGCTCAGGCCGGGATCGGGGAACACTTTGTCCAGGATAACCTCTCAAGGTCCAAGAAAGGGACCCTCAGGGGCCTCCACTACCAGGTCGCGAGGCCCCAGGGAAAGATCGTCTGGGTCCTGTCGGGAGAGGTCTACGATGTGGCGGTTGACATCAGGAGAGGCTCGCCAACTTTCGGCAAGTGGGTGGCTACCATCCTCTCAGATGCGAACCGAAAAGGCGTTTATGTCCCCCCTAATTTTGCCCACGGTTTCTGTGTGCTCAGCGAGGAGGCCGATTTCTATTACAAGTGCACTGACTTTTACTCCCCGCCCCATGAACGCTGCATTCGGTGGAATGACCCGGATCTCGCCATTGAATGGCCAACGAAAGACCCGCTGCTGTCCGAAAAGGATGCGACCGCCCCTCTTCTCAAAGACGCTGACCTTCCGTCGTACTTCGGTTCGTGATTATATTCAGCCGTCTTGGCGGTCAACTTTGGAGCGAGGCAACCATGTTGCCGGCCGCTAAATGGCGTCTTTGAAAAACATCTATATCTCAAGAAAAGCGCTTGACAGGTTCGCTTTTCCAGTGTAATCATACCAGCATAATTGTAATCATGCTTAATAATTGGAGGGCGGTCTATGGTACGAACGCAAATCCAGCTCACAGAAGACCAGGCCAGGAAACTTAGAGAAATCTCCGTTTTAAGACGAGAATCGGTTGCCTCCCTTGTTCGGAAAGCGATTGATCAGTTCATCATGTCGGGGGACCCGGACAGATCGTTGCTTTACCGTCAGGCAGAATCTATTATCGGCAAATATGAAGCGGATAAAGCAGACATCTCCATAAATCATGATCACTATCTTGAAGAGGCCTTTGAATGATGAGAGTTTTTGCGGATACCTCGGGGCTCTTTGCCCTTCTCGTGAGTAATGACCTTATGCATGTTCGGGCAAAACTAAATTTCCGATATTTTGCAGGGCACCGTGCCCAGCTCTTAACCAGCTCCTTCGTGGTGGTTGAAACACTTGCTCTCCTCCAACGACGAGTGGGGCTGGGCGCAGTGCGTGATTTTCAGCTAAAGATCATTCCGCTACTCGAAGTGCTATGGATTGACAAAGACTGGTACGCCCGAGGAATTCAGCGCCTCTTCGCCCTTAGCAACAGGGACATCAGTCTTGTTGATTGCCTCAGCTTCGAAATCATGGAATCCCGCGAAATAACCTACGCCTTTTCTTTTGATAAACATTTTGAGGAACAGGGATTTAGACTTGCCGTTTTTCACGGAATGGACCTTTGATCCAGCCAGAGAGCCTATCATGACGTGACAGTTGAAGGGAAGAACATTAAAATGGTTCCGTTTTGGAATCCAAGGGAGATCTTGATTCTGTGGCGACAATTACGGTCAATAATATCCCTCTATCAAGCGACCGATCCCTTTTGGCTGAACGCGCTTTGACAAAAGACAGTGAGTGGGCCGCCCCCCTCATCTGGCGCAGTGAGATGCGCAATGTCTTGACGCTCTATATGCGGAAGAGAATCATTGATTTTGCTCATACCAATCGTATCATGGACTGTGCATTGGGATTGCTCACCAGCTGCGACTACGAGGTGCCCTCCT
>JAFDHO010000282.1 GCA_019308745.1 Deltaproteobacteria bacterium | reverse complement strand
TGGCTGCCTGAGGCGCTTACAGAAAGTCCCGAGAATAATACTATCCTTCTTCAAAGACCCTTACTGTCGATATGTCTTAATTGATGTCTAAATATTTATGACTCCATTTGTAAGGGTGACAATCAAATGGAGGTCGATAGGGACAACGGGAAAAAGGTCGTTCAAGGCTGCCTTTTGAAACTTCTACGGTCAACGGAGTGTTGATGATAGATTTTGGCCTGTGCAGAAAGATCATGGATAGTATGTCAGGGGTTGTGGTAGGGAAGGCTGAAGCGCTGGAACTGCTCATGGTGGCCCTCCTTGCCGACGGCCATGTCCTGATCGAGGACGTTCCGGGCCTGGGAAAGACGCTGATCGCCAAGACCCTTGCCCAAACCATAGGCGGATCATTCAAAAGGGTACAGTTCACCCCTGATCTTCTGCCCGCCGACATTACGGGGTTCAACATCTACAACCGGAAAACGGGTCAATTCCATTTCCAGCCGGGGCCTGTCATGGCGAATGTGCTTTTGGCCGACGAGATAAACCGCACAATTCCCCGGACCCAATCAAGCCTCCTGGAGAGCATGGAGGAGAGGCAGGTGACCGTTGACGGGCAAACCTATCTCCTTCCTCGGCCTTTTTTCGTCATAGGGACCCAGAACCCCATAGAACTCGAAGGGACCTTTCCGCTGCCTGAGGCGCAGCTTGATAGATTTCTCCTGCGGATTCATCTTGGATATCCGGAGGGG
The DNA here is from genome assembly GCA_019308745.1 of Deltaproteobacteria bacterium. Lineage (GTDB taxonomy): Bacteria > Desulfobacterota > DSM-4660 > Desulfatiglandales > HGW-15 > JAFDHO01. Next base: position 3,218 of record JAFDHO010000282.1, on the reverse strand, counting down.
GATGAAGAAATAACCATTATGGAGCGTTTCCGCAAAGAGGATCCGCTCCTTAATCTTAAGCCGGTGGTGGAGCCCGAGCAGATCACCCATTTGCAGGAGGCGAGAAAAGATATCATTGTCTCGAGACCGGTGATGGAATACATCTCGGCAATTACAGGCGCCACCCGCTCCCACGAGAAGGTCCGCTTTGGAGTAAGCCCCAGGGGATCCCTCGGACTCATGAGGGCCTGCCAGGCCCTGGCTGCCTTGCGTGGAAGATCCTATGTGCTGCCGGACGACATCAAACATCTTGCTCCGGCCGTTATGGCCCATCGAATTATCCTCAAGGATCAGGAAAGATTAAGAGGTTTGACGCCGGAAATGTTTTTAAAAGAACTGATTAACCAAATCCCGGTGCCCTCACCCTCAATGTAAACGTATGAATCAAGAGTTCCAGGAAACAAGGGATGCTACCATTTTCTTGGTGCCTCTGATTCGCTTCATGGTGGCATCGGCCCTCTTTGTTGCCCTTCTCAATGGTCAGAACTCGCTGGCCCTTCTGGCGATTATAGTCCTGGTGGTGGTGAGCGGGGCCAGGCTTTGGAGCCGATTCAGCCTCAAGGCTGTAACATGCGTTTCCAGTCTGGATAAGTCGCGTGTATTCCCCGGGGAAACACTCCTCTTAAGGGTCGAAGCCGTAAACGCCAAGTTCCTGCCTGTGTGGCTTTGTGTAACGATCGCAGGTACAGGCAAAGAGCTTTTCTTCCGACAGGACGAATCAGTCACCCGAGAGACCGGTCTCCTGTGGCACGAGCAGGTTTCTTTGAGATGGGAACTTATGACCCAAAAAAGGGGAGTATATCCCCTCGGCGCGATTTCTATTAAGGTCTCGGACCTTCTCGGGTTTTTCCCAAGGGAGATCGGGCAGCAACAGAAGCTGGATCTCATCGTATACCCAAGAATTCACACGCTCAAGGATGTCACCGTCCCACGCAGAGACCTGTTCGGGAAGGCGGGAGACAAGAGTCCTCTGAAGGACCCGGCGTATTTTCTCGGGACCAGGGAATATCAAGCATGGCGACCGGCCCGGTACATCCACTGGAAGGCAAGTGCAAGCCACAACCTTCTTCAGGAAAAGCTCTTTGAGCCCTCGGAGCAGGAAAAGGTTCTCCTGGTGTTTGAAGTGAAGGGCTTCTCGGAGAGTCAAGCTGCAGAGGAGCTTGAGGAGGCCATTGAAGCGGCTGCATCCCTCGCTGTTCATCTTGAAAAGAAGGGATGCGCCGGAGGTTTGGTGACGGACGCGCAGTTGAAAGGCGGGGGATTGTCCGTCATCCCCGTGGCAAGAAGCAGCGGGCAAACCGCAGCCATCCTTGAAACCCTTGCGAGGATTGAAAACCGTCCGGAGCGGGATCTGGTGGAGATCCTCGAGCGTGGTCTCAAGATGACCTGGGGTACCAGTTGCCTCTATTTCACCTACGGCAGTGATACCGGAGTAAGCCCCGTTCTGGTTGAATTCTTCAGGCGGAGAAGGGTACCTGTTCTGTGCGTTATCAGCGGGAGGGCGCCGACCGCATCCGGAGACGCTAGGAACCCTCTTCTCAAACAGCTTCATGTTAGTGAGATAGTGGCCAAGGGTGGTGAAGCACCATGAACACGCGCAGGGATAGACTGCTCTTGCTCCTGTTAGGTGGTTGTATGGAGCTCTGCTGGATTTACGCCTGGAGCGCCTTCCTTGCAGGTGCGTTCTTCAATAAGCCTTTCCCGCTTCCGGAGGTAATGATCCCCTTCTTTCTGGCAGCAGTGCTTACCATCGTTTCCAAAGGCCGGGGTTGGAGGATCCTGACGTTGCTTGCGATCCATGCCGGAGGTTTGCTTCCGGGAGCATTTGGAGCGCTCCACCATTTTCTCTACGGATCCCATCCCTTTTTTGAGCTCCAATGGTTAAAGGAGCTTTTTCAAAGTGCTCCTGATTTCCTTGGTTGGCTTTCTATCCTCTTCATTCTTTTTTGTTCCTTTTTCATGTATGTAAAAGGGGCACGGCTTGCAGCAAAACCAATGGATCACCTGAACCTCTGCACTCGTTTTGATCTTGGAATAACTGCCTTTTTTGCCCTCTTTTTCATTCATTTTATGATTGAAGCAAAAGGAGGCGTGGTCACGAGTGGCCCCATGGTCCAGCGTATGGTGATACCCTTTTTCCTGTTCAGCCTTCTCGCCATCGGTCTTGCGAGAAACGATAGCGGCGAAGAGCGGTCATTTGTCTCCGGGTACCATGCAGTGGGGGCAATCTTAGGGTTTTCACTGGTAGTACTTGCCTTCGGAACAGGACTCATCCTTTTTTCCCTTCCTTATCTTACCAGGGCGGCGGAAATAGGGTATGTGGGCCTGAAGGCCGTTTCCGCTCCCCTCGGACCGATCCTCATGGGGATCCTTCGGTTCCTGTTTCAGCCAAGAAATCTCCGGACCGGGGCCCCCGGAGTCGCCCACCGGACACCCTCCCCCGATGCCCCAGGAGGATGGGAAGAGGGAGGTTGGGCCATGTGGGCTATGAAGACCGCTGCCTGGGGGCTTGGGATGCTGCTTGCCCTTGCGGTCCTTTTGGTTCTGGTTTTATCGTTCTGGTATCTTTGCAGATGGCTTCTGTCCAGAACCTCGACCGGACGGAAGGTCGATTGGAACGCGGATCCTATCCTAGCCTGGCTCAGGAGGAAATCGGAGTTTCTTATTTCCTTGGTAAAAGCTACGGAACTGGCGTTTCGGTCCCACAAAAGCGCAGGTGAGATCTATGCTACCTTACAAAGATGGGGAAGAAGAAGCGGCCTCACCCGCCTTCCCCATGAAACACCAAAGGAATACGGCAATCGAATGAAAGGGGCGCTTCCCCGACTTGAACCGGAGTTCGGAGTGATCATTGATGCGTTCAACGAAGAGATTTACGGAGAGAACAGTCTGGATGAAATCAGACTTGACAACGCACGAAGGGCCATGCGGAGACTGAAGCATCCTTTCTTGTGGTTTCCAAGAATAAGGTTGTTACTTTTTCCCATGAGAGAACAATGAATTGAATGAATTGATGGTATTGGGCTTCTTAATATCCGCCATCATGCTTCAGGAAGGCCCAAATATTAGGCTGATCTTTGACAGTTGAATTTGAGAAACATAGTAAAAACAAGGCAATACGGGGATGCAAAATGCTCTTGGCACTACCATTACGATTTTCAACCCCATTTTCTTTCATG
>JAFDHO010000281.1 GCA_019308745.1 Deltaproteobacteria bacterium | reverse complement strand
CAGGCATCATGAACGGCACCAAACATTCAACAAAAGTCGTCAGTAGCTCCAGGAGATCATCTCCACCGGAGCCTCTGCCTTCTGTGCCTGTGAGGCGATGACTATGAGGCTCATTGTGATAGTCAGCCGCGTGCAGGCACAACCTGCCGGGGCCTCCAGCCCAATGGTTGCCCAAGGGGAGGCACCGAAATCATGACCCCTCAGAAACCCACGTTACCGGGAGTCCTGGGGAAAGGTATGACGTCCCGGATGTTATTCATTCCGGTAATAAGCTGGATGAGGCGTTCAAAACCCAACCCGAATCCCGAGTGGGGCGCGGTGCCAAACTTCCTGAGATCAAGGTACCACCAGTAATCCTCCGGGTCCAGGTGGGATTCCTCAATCCTCTGCAAAAGCCTGTCATAGTCGTCTTCCCTCTGGCTTCCGCCGATGATTTCACCCACCCGGGGGACCAGCAGATCCATGGCACGCACTGTCCTGAGGTCATCGTTCATCTTCATATAGAAGGGCTTGATCTCCTTTGGGTAGTCTGTGATGACAATAGGCACCCTAAAGACCCTTTCACAGAGGTATCTCTCGTGTTCCGACTGAAGGTCCTCCCCCCAGGAGATGGGAAACTCGAATTCGGCCTGTGCCTTTGAAAGAATATCCACTGCCTCCGTATAGGTAATGCGCGCGAACTCCTGGGAAACCATGGATTCCATGTTCTTTATCACGCCAGGGTCGATTCGCTCTTCGAAAAAATTCAGGTCCTCCAGGCATTTCTCGAGCACATAGTCAAAGACGTATTTGAGGAAATCTACGGCCAGGTCCACGTTACCCTGAAGGTCACAGAAGGCCATTTCCGGTTCCACCATCCAGAACTCCGCCAGGTGCCTGGAAGTATTCGATCGTTCCGCCCGAAAGGTGGGTCCAAAGGTGTAGACGTTTCCCAAGGCAAGGGCATATATCTCGGCCTCCAGTTGGCCGCTGACAGTAAGGTTTGCGGGACGGCCAAAGAAGTCCTGCTCAAAATCCACCTCTCCCTGCCTGGCGGGCAAATGGTTGAGATCAAGGGCCGTTACCTTGAACAGTTCACCGGCCCCTTCGCAATCACTCCCGGTGATGATCGGCGTGTGCACATAAACGAAGCCCCTTTCCTGGAAAAAGGAATGGATGGCCATGCTCGTGGCGTTCCTCACCCGGGCAATCGCGCCAAAGGTGTTTGTCCTGGGTCGAAGGTGTGCGATGGATCGAAGGAATTCAAAGGAATGGTGTTTCTTTTGGAGGGGGTAGTCCTGGCCGGACCATCCGAGGACCTCTATTTCCTCGGCCTGCAACTCCTTTTCCTGGCCCTTGGCAGGGGAGGCCGCAAGGGTCCCTGTGACCCGGACAGAGCAACCGGTCTGGATCTTGAGAACCTCATCTTGGTAGTTCTTGAGCCCCCTGTCCGCAATGACCTGAAGGTTTCGCAGGCAGGAGCCATCATTGACCTCAATGAAGGAGAAACCGGCCTTTGAGTCCCTCCTGGTCCGGACCCATCCCATTACCGTGACCGTGGAGCCGATCTCAACGGTCGTCAAGGCCTGCTGGATCCTGGTCCGTTCCAACAAATCACCCCTGTGTTTTTTCAAAGTGAGACATGAAATCCGCCAAGGCCCTAACAGACTCGAGGGTTGTGGCATTATAGATGGAGGCGCGGCAACCCCCCACGGAGCGATGCCCCTTGAGGCCGCCAAGCCCTTTTTTTGCCGCTTCTCCCACGAACCTGTCTTCAAGGTCTTCATTGGGAAGCCGGAAGGTGACGTTCATCAGGGATCTGCTGGCCTTTTCGGCGGTCCCCCGGTAAAAGCCGGAACCGTCAATGAGATCATAGAGGATCCGGGCCTTTTCCCTGTTAATGGTTTCCATGGCCTCCAGGCCACCGATCTCTTCCTCAAGCCACTTCAAGACAAGGCCGATAACATAGATAACGAAGCAAGAGGGAGTGTTGTAAAGGGAGTTCTTCTCGGAAAAGGTGCTGTATTTCAGCATGGTCGGGAGTCCCTCGGGTATCCTGTCCAGCATGTCCCTGCGGATGATGACCATAGCGCACCCAGAAGGGCCGATGTTCTTCTGGGCGCCGGCATATATCAGGCCGAAGGGCCTCGGGTCAATGGGCCGGCTCATGAAGTCCGACGACATGTCACAGACCAACGGGACGTCTCCAGCTTCAGGAAACTCGGGCCACTGGGTCCCCTTGATAGTGTTATTGGAGGTAAAGTGCAGGTAAGATGCCTCCCCATCCACCTGAAAACCCCTGGGTATGTAAGAAAAATCCCTGTCCTCGGAGGAGGCGATAATCCTGACGTCCCTGCCCTGAATCTGCGCCTCCTTGATGGCCTTTGTGGACCATGTGCCGGTGTTGATGTAATCCACCGGTCTTCCTTCCAGGGCCAGGTTCATGGGGACCATGCAAAACTGCAAGCTGGCCCCACCTTGGATAAAAAGCACGTGGAAATCATCTCCCATGCCCAACAGTTTCTTGGTCCTGTCCACGGCCCCATTTATGACGTCATCGAAGTATTTTGACCGGTGACTGATCTCCATGATAGACATGCCGGCCCCTTTGTAGTCTAAGAGTTCATCCCGTATCTCCTCCAGGACCGGGAGGGGCAATGCTGCCGGACCTGCACTGAAGTTGTGTATCCTTTTTCCCATGCTATACAGAATCTCCTTCCTGTTTCAAGTTGACCAGCATCTCCTTAACAGCGGCCAGACTTGCCCCGGCCCTCTCAAATGTTGCCAGGCCTTCCAGATCCGCCTCAATGATCTCTTCCTGAAAGCGCAGGAACCCCAGGAAGTGAAAGCCGGGCATGTTCTTCAGCAGGAACTGCTTGTCTGAATCCGAGCGGATCTTGTTGCCCACGAGGCTCAGCTTCTTCAGGCCCAGGTCCTCGGCCAGGCTCTTTACGTGGAAGGCAGTTTCAAGGCTTCTCCTTCCAGGTTCCACGACAACAACAAGCCTTTCCACGGCCATGGCAGTTCCCCTCCCCAGGTGTTCGAGGCCGGCCTCCATATCGAGGACAATGGCCTCATCACGGGCCAGAACAATGTGCCTCACGAGGTTCTTGAGAAGGGTGCTTTCCGGGCATATGCACCCGGCGCCGCCCTTTTTGACTCCTCCCAGGACCATGAGCCTGATGCCGTCGGTCTCTATGGAAAGTTTGTCCGGCAGATCATCGACCTTGGGATTCAGTTTGAAGAAGGAGCCCATGCTTCCCACCTTGGCCTCTGTCCTCTCCTCTATGAGTTCTTTCATATGGGAGATGGGGACGATTTCGTCACTGGCCCCTATACCCAAAGCCTGGGCCAGGTTGGCATCCGGGTCCGCATCAATTGCCAGCACTCGCATCCCCTGGTCGGCCAGGGCCCTAATGAGCAAGGATGCGAAGGTCGTTTTCCCAACGCCCCCTTTGCCGCTAATCGCAATCTTCATAGCAGGATCCTGCTCTCTCAACAGTGAATTTGTCCGCTTGGCCTGATGAAGCTTAAATCGGCTTTCCGGGAAGCGGTTAAGTTTCATTTATAGGCCATAGCAGTGCTCGACTTCAAGAGGAAAATTGTCAGCACCAATCATATCGTTTTTCCTGCCGCAGGCCCCCGAACTTCAAGAATATAGATCCGCATTAATTTTTCACCCTTTTTCAGTAATGTCCGGTTAGGATTTTGCAAAGCCGAAGTGCCCCTGGGACAGTTGGTTGTGGCCGCAGGGCAGGTCTTTTCCAGAGGCTCAATCAAATTTCTCCCAGGCATCATGAACGGCACCAAACATTTAACAAAAGCCGTCAGTAGCCCCAGGAGATCATCTCCACCGGAGCCTCTGTCTTCTGTGCCTGTGAGGCGATGACTATGAGGCTCATGGGGGCGTAAAAAGGCTCAGGACGAATATTGAGCCTCTGGAAAAGACCTTCCAGGGGCCACGGGCCTCATGTTCTTGA
>JAFDHO010000073.1 GCA_019308745.1 Deltaproteobacteria bacterium | reverse complement strand
CGCCCAACAGGTGCCGCAACCATTGTTCCTCATGCTCCCAGAATCGTACGACCCGGTCGTGCCGGGTCGGCACGCGGGGCAGATCGAATCCGACCTTGGCCAGGATGTCCACGTCGTCCGTCTTGTCCAGGTCCATGTACACGCGGAGCGCGGCAAGGTGAATATCCCGGTCCTTGAGTTCTGCCCTCAGGTCCTGTCGTGTTTCCTTGCTGATCCAGATCTTGAGCAGCTCGTCCAGGGTGCCGGATGAGATACTTTGAACGACCTCCTTGGACTGGGCCAGGTAATCCGTAAAGGGAATTTTGCGGCCGTCGGCCAGGCAGACAAAGCGTTCCGTTGAGGAGATATAAACAGAAATTCCGTCAGCAACCGGCTTCAGTTCCGGTGCCGCCGCTTTTCGGGCCTTCCTGGACGGCTTTTGACTTTTCTGGAGGTTGGCGGGGTGGCCGTCGAATTCCGCATCTTCCAGCCCGCTGGCCCCCGCGTAATCAAAGATGGTGAAATACCGCTTGTCAATGTCCTCGCAAAGGCGTGTGCCACGGCCTTTCATCTGTTTATAGAGGATGGCGCTTTTGATGGGCCTGGCAAACACGATGTTTTTCGCGTCAGGAGCATCGAAGCCGGTGCTCAAAAGGTCAACCGTGACGGCGATCCGGGGTTTGGCCCTCCCGACCTCGGCAAAATTCCGTTCAAGCTGGTGGGAATTCCGCTCTGATCTCGTAATACGAGCCGCATAGTCATTGTCACCGGAAAGACGGCGCAGCTCCTGGGCCATGAAGGCGGCGTGGGTATCGTCCACACAAAAGACAATGCTCTTCTCGTCGCGTAGCCCGTATTTGCCAAGCCGGCCCCACAGGTCATCGGCTATGATTCGCGTCCTGTCGGGCAGACGGATATCCCGTTCAAAATTGTCGGTGGTGTAGTGCCTCCCGTCCGGGCCTGTGTATCCGTTTTCATCCAGGTTGCTGATCCTCTCCTCCAGGAGGTAGGGGACAAGGTATCCGTCCTCGATGGCCTGTTTGAGGGAATACACATAGGCAGGTTCGCCGAAATATTCATAGGTGTCGCGGCGAAGCGCTTCTTCGGTAAGCGCCCTTCGGGTCTGGTCAAGTTCCCGGGGAGTTGCGGTAAGTCCAAGCTGAAAGGCCGAGCTGAAATGCTGGAGCACGCCGAACCAATCCCCAAAGCCTGAGCGGTGGCATTCATCAACGATCACGAGGTCGAAGAAATCCGGATCATAATGCTCGTAGAGCTTTCGGCCGTCGAGTTCCTCGTCAAGGGTCTGGTAGTTGGCGAAAAATACGTTACCCACCAGGTGTTCTGAACGCCGGATGGTATCCTTGTCAATGCTCACCCGCTCATCCGGCGAAAATGCCGAAAAGGCCCTATATGCTTGATCTTTGAGATTGTTGCGGTCGGTAAGGAAGAGGACATGATTTCTTCTGAGGACGTTCCCATGAATAAGCTTCCAGACAAGCTGGAATACGGCGAAGGTCTTGCCGGTTCCTGTAGCCATGAGCAACAGGACCCGGTTGATTCCCCGGCTGAACCGGCACAAGGTTTCAAACACGGCCATTTCCTGGTACAGGCGCACCTTTTTTCGTGTAACCTGATCCTCGTGCCAGGGCCATTCAAAGGCCGGGCGCCACCTATCCCAGGCAATCTGATGGTTGCCCAGGCGGTTCAGTATCTCGGCGGGTGAAGGGGGGGAGGTGAAGGTTTCATATTGACCTGTTTGATTATCCGTGAGGATGTACTCATGACCGTTGCCCGCCATAGAGAATCTGAGGCCGAGCCTTCGAGCGTAACGGGAGGCCTGCTGAAGGCCGTCTGCTGCGGGCCGATCCTCTGCCTTGGCCTCAAGGATTGCAAGGGGCATTCTCCAGAGGCGGAGAACGTAGTCCGCAATGATCTTCTGGGTCTCATCATACATGGTCTCGCCGGTGAGATTGACCTGCCCCGGGCCGATGATGACCTGGGTGTCGTACTCCCAACCGGCAGACTCTAATGCCGGCTCGATGAGTTCCCGGCATGTGAGGTTTTCGTTTCGACCCATTTATATCATCCTCTTTTGGCTGCAGTCCCTTATTCACCCAAAGAAGAGTCTGGGTATCTATTGCATATTTCACCAAACCACAAAATAACGTCTTTCATTGAGTAAATAATAGAATTTATCGTATTAAGAGTTGGCTGGTATTCAGAAGGATTTTTGTTATGACCACCAAAATCACTGCAAATAGCCTTGATGCTAAAGAAAAAGTTACGATGAATACTATTGATATGCTTGTTGTTTGACAACCAGTCAATTGTCTCTTTCCCTGTAATTACGTCTCCATACTTATCAGTGCAATTACTGTTCATGTCAGGAATTTTTTGTGAACATGCACCTAAAATAGCTTCATAAATTTTTCTCGTATCAAGAAGATTATGTTCAATGCTCCCTTCTTCGTCTTTTTTATCAAGGACCTTTAAGAATCTTTCGGCTGTTTCTTCATTAATCTTCTTTTGCAAGATATTGAAATATTGTTTATTTTCTTCTTTCAAATTCAGTATCTTGATGTTTTCGATTATAGACTTCAATCTCTCAAGTTGCTCATTATCAGCCTTTTCAACAAAGTTTTGTTCATGGAATTTTCCGAAATCAACAAAAGTTTGGATGTCATTAACGCCACGAATTTCATCAGGTGCCGGATATGCTGTTAAAAAATAAAATTTCATCAAGACATTCACACCTCTGTAAACCAGCATATGGAGCAGATAATCGCCTTCACGCTCGAAAAACTTATCGTATTGATCCTCACTATAAGCAGCATCGATAAGTTTAAGTTCATCATATTCGTATTCCATTTCAGATAGGTTCCGATCTATGACAAATAAAGCATACCTTTCATGATTTTGAACGATTTTCCTTAATGCATCCGGAAAGCGATATTCAATTTCTATCAATCCCGTCTTTTCAACAATTTTTTTTATTTCTTCCGGTTTGGCGCCATAACCGGTTTCATCGGCTTCTGATCTTTTTAAATTCTTTATTGCTTTTTTGCCCAAATATCTAGAAAACAAGCGAATAAGGCGAGGGATGTTTTTTGATAATTCATCTTCAACATAGAGAATTTTCATCGCATTTCTCCCTCCAAAAGTTTTCAAACCTTATTTCCACGGAATAAATATCACCATCTTTCTTGATAACAGGTTTTGTGTTGAGCAATTTTGCAAAGTTTTCAATAATTACATAACCAATTCCGGATGTTTTGGTTCTGGTCTTTTCCTTGAAACGGTTTTTGATTCTTATAAATATTTCTCTAGTGTCATGACCAAAATGAATATGGACAAAGCGTTTTTCTTTCTTCAAAAAAGCGGAGTATTTTACAGCATTCAGAATTAATTCCTGAAGTAAAATCAATAGCTTCATTGCTGACCCTTTTTCATTTCCCATCACAAATTTTGATCCACCGATAATAGCCAAATCGGTTTCAAAAAAGTAGTTATCAAGGAATTGAATAAATTCTTTAGCATCATTCTTTTGTGAAATCTGCATCCATTGAGACTTCGCTTCTTCAAAAATGCTTTTTCTTGGAAAATAATTTTGGACGAAATTCGAGAAATACTTGCCGTCAAACATGTTGCTGATTGAATATATCAGGGACTCATTTAAGATGGATTTCAAATCCATTTTACCCTTGCCTGTGTTTTCCCGGGCATCATAGTAAAAATCCTCAATAGAACCTTTAAAGGACAAATTCATTGCGTTAACAATCTCCCGAATAAGGTTAGCACCCCGCAATGCATTCTGGATAACCGAAGGATTTATGACTTTATCCTGCTTCAGGTTCTCCAATGGATCAATGATCGTGCTGATGAGATTTTTAATGGAATGAGACAGGTCTGCTATGATTTTATTTCGCTCATCCACCAGAGCTTGGGCTTTGTCTTGCTCTTTCCGTTTTATAATTTCAATGGATTCTCTTTGCAGTTCTTCAGTCAGATGCATAAATGTATGCGTGAAATTGTATTGCTGATTCACCTCTTTTTGATAAACAAGCCCGAGCAGACCGCTTTCTTTATCTTCAACTGAATCTTGAAAAGTCCAATATATATCCACAGGAATAAAACTATATGCCAGATACTTTAATAGGGATAATTTTGTGTTAATACGAAACACAGGGTCTGAATCTCTTTGAAAAACATCACTTAACGAAGTGAAATTTGGATAATGGTAAAATATTTCCGAAGTTAGTTTTCTAAGATCTTTTGAAGATTCAATTTCTGAAAATCTTAGCCCGTCCAGAAGGTGCGTTAATGTAATCATGTCATCATATTTTTGAGCTTTATGAAGTTCGAAAAAAATATCCAACGAATTAAGCATGATATAAACAGAATGCTTTTTCCCAATAAACCCAAGGAATGTACTGTAATCCAAGGTATTATTTAATAAAGTGCAACCGGTAAGCTGGTTTTTTATCCAATTTAAGTTTGAAATGATTTTATCGTCATCGGATTTTCCATATTCAGCACGACCTTCACTTATCTGCCATGAAATCCCATTTTTTTTAGTTTCAATGGCTTTTAAAAAATCATCATTAGCGGCTTCCTTTTGTCCAGTCTCTGAATGACAGATACCCCGCAGGAAAAACCCAAAATGATTGTCGCTGGCTAATGTAATATATTGTGAAAAATTATCTATAGCATCCAAATAATTGTTTTTTGAGAGGTAATAAATGCCAAGATACAAATATCCGACCGGTATTTGAGGGAACCTATTAATAATTTTTCTGCAGGAGTTTTCAAGAAAAGCTTCCAAATCCTCTTCAGGAACGACTATACTTCGGCCATAATTTTTTACGGCGGGCAAAATCAGTTTTGAGATTTCTTCGAAAGGTCCTTTAAAGAATTTTATTACATCCAGATTTTCAAACTCTAAAGCCTTGTTGTAATCCTGTATGGATTTGTCATATTCTTTCAAATGCCAGTTAGCTGCCCCGCGACTTGAATACAAGCCCGGGTCATAAGGATCAAGCTCGATTGCCTTTGAGAAAAAAGATATGGCATCCTCAAACTTTTCTTGTAAAATATTAAACAAACCATTTATATAGTCTCCTGAGGGGTCTTCAGGCATACGCTTAATATTTAAATAGGTTTTCTCTAAAAATTCTTTAACTGCCTTCTTTGTAGCTTCCCTGTTTATTTCATTCTCGGTTTTTTCTCTGCCCTGGTTTGATTTGTTCATGGAATTTTTTCCTGTCTGCTTTGTTTCTCTATTTCCTCAATAAAGGCAAGTGTCGTGCCAGACTATTTTGCATCGTATTTTTTCAACCAGTTCGTAAAGGTCTGGTAATTTGAAAAGCCCAATAATTTGGCTGCGTTGGATTTGTTTCCATGGGTTTCGTCAAGTGCCCGGGCAAGGTAGTGCCGGGCAACAATTGCCATAAGTCCCTGAAGATTCAAGCCATCTCCTAAAGGGCGGTTAAGGATCTCCAGATGATTTTCCGGTCCGGAGGGTAATAGGGCGTCCCGAATATCTTCACTGGTGATCGTCTCCCCCTCACACCAGATAGCCGCACGCCGCAAGGTATTGAGAAGCTCCCTGACATTGCCCGGCCAGGGATGGTTTATGAGAAGATTTTTTGCAGAAGCAGAAATTTCTTTATGTACAAAACCCGGCTCCTGCTTGCTTTCATGGTTGATCTGGTCAAGAAGCCTATCGACAAGCAGGCTTATATCCCCTGAGCGGTCGCGCAGCGGCGGCAATTGAATCACGGCCACGGCCAGCCGGTAAAAGAGGTCCGGACGAAACCTGCCTCTGGAAATTTCGTCGGTTAGCGTTCGGTTGGTTGCCGAGATGAGGCGCACATCCACCTGAATGGGCCTGGTGGATCCGATGCGGAATATCTCGCCTTCCTGAAGCGCCCTGAGCAATTTCACCTGGGCAGGAAGGGGCAGTTCTCCCACCTCATCTAAAAAAAGGGTCCCGCCGTTTGCCGCCTCGAAGAAACCTTTGTGCTGTTTGTCGGCACCCGTAAAGGATCCCTTTTCATGGCCGAACAGCTCAGATTCCACCAATTCACCCGGGATCGCTCCACAGTTGACCGTTAAGAAAGGCTTATCCCTCCTTGGGCTTGCCTTGTGAATTGCCCTTGCAAGGAGTTCTTTGCCGGTTCCGGATTCACCCTCGATGAGGACGGGAACCGAGCGGGGCGCTACCCTGCGGGCCTTGGCTATAACCCGTCCCATAACGCGGCTTCGGTGTATGATATCGGTAAACTCTGGTGCCTCGGGCGGAAGTCCTGCACTCAGGCGCTCCAGCCGTTCATCTGGCCGGCGAAGGAGATCGGGGATGAAATCCGCCGAAATATCGAATGGGACCGAGGCTGTCCGGACCCCGTGTTCTTTGGACGACTCAATCAGCTCTGCCGGAAACCGTGTTTTGGCGAGAATGATCCAGACAGCCGCCATTGGGGGTGATCCCGGGCTCAAATGGAATGTAAGATCCACATCCTTCTTGTGCCGATCGAGGGTCGCTGTAAGGACCCGCACCGCTGCTTCATATATCTCCCCGAAATGGGTCGGCCCCGATAGCCTCTCGTAGTGCAATTGAACCCGGACGGAATTACGCGACTTCAGCCATTCAATATACCCATCTGTCGATTCCTTGGATTGGTCGCTTATGAGGACAACTTCATCAAAACGGCGCGCCTCCACCGCCTGGGCAATAGGCCCAAGCCCCACATTTTCGGGATCTTTCGCGGCACGCAGGTCTGTAAAGCCAAGCCAACATAGGAGGATCTTTTTCATGCCGCTAAAAATAGAATGTTTTTTATATAAGAACAAGCTTTTTTATATCTCCCCCAGGATAATATTACACTCAAAACTGTAATGCGCTAAAATCACGAGATTTTTCAACGTTAGAAGTTTTGGCACAAATATTGATTAGTAATGTTTTGTAGTGGCATTAGCGGTCTGTCGCTTAACATGAATTCTTGTATAGGATTGAAATGAAATTTCCCGCCGATACTTACGATATCAAAGCACGATATGCTCCAGGGCTGATTGTCGCACTACCTTTTCTCATCACTTTCTGGACGTGCTTCCATGACGAAGCAAAAGCCTTATCCGGCCCTATGGGCGGTATCATCTCGATTATCGTATGGTATCTCATGTCTGTATCAGTGAGGTTTTGTGGGAAGAGAATCGAGAAAAGCCTCTGGATGAGTTGGGGAGGGGCTCCGTCATCAATATTAGTTTCTTGGCCTGATGAGAGGCTTGGAGACGACCTCAAAGCCAAATACCACAAAATGGTTGCAAGTTTTTTGGGGATGCCCATGCCCGCTAGGGTTTCACAAGAGGCCGGATCTCCAGAGGGCCTCCACCTCATTGATCAGGCATTCGAGAGAATCAAAGGCATACTTCGCCAGTATGACAAGAATGGTTTATGGTCCATCGCCAACGCGGAGTATGGGTTTGCGAGGAATCTTTATGGGAGTCGGCTGCTCTGGTTAAGCATTTCCATTTTCATGACGGTCCTCAACGCTGCTTTCATCTATCTTTCGTACGATAACCTGAAGCTTCTAGGACTAATCCTGAATCTGTTAAACGTGTTCTGTTGTGTCTTGGTCGGGTGGCGCGTGCTCCCGAAATTAACGGAAGACATCGGCTTTCGATATGCAGAGCACGCTTGGGAGTCCTTCTGCAATATCGCAGAACAAAGTGTCTACAAAGGAGAACGATAGGAGGAACATCATGCCTTTAGTCATCCATTTTCTAAATGTTGGTCGAGGAGATTGCACGATCATTGAGTTCCCGAATGATGGGCGCATTGGGATAATTGATATCTTTAATGTCAAGATTTTCGATGAAGACACACGGCAAGAACTGCTAGAGGCATATCGTGAGTCCAGAGAATATGAGCTGGGTAAGGTATTTACTTCATCTCTTTACGATTTAGAAGAAAAATATTTGGCCAAAAAGCGAGAAGAATTGACGGATCCGATTGCGTATTATGATACACATGTTGGAAGAGATAAAAGCGTGTTTCGCACGTTGATAACTCATCCCGATATGGACCACATGACCGGCCTCTACAGACTTCATCATCAAGAGCCTAAAGAGATCGTCAATTTCTGGCACACCGGATATGAGGCCTTCAATCTTGATGATACAACCGACGATGAATGGGAAGATTCACCATATGATAAACGAGACTGGGAAACCTACAAGCAACTTGGGGACAGCAATGGCTCTCCAAAAAGTCTTCTGAACACGAGGGGCGAGGAGACGCAACGGCCGATGAGACCTGGCCAGATATTGAGGAGCATATCGACCTACCGAAAATTGATGTCCTTAAGGCCTCTCACCATGGACGAAAATCGGGATACTATGGACCGGTGATCAAGAAGATGTCTCCACGGCTTACCATAACCTCCGTTACTGAAAAGGCCTATGATGCGACACAAAACTACAGGCGATACTCCGCCTACACTGTGTCATTGCGTGACACGCAAGACATAAAGATCACAATCGATGATGACGGCACAATCTACTATCCCGCAAAGCTAGAAGACCACTGGAAATCCAAACTCACCCATTAGATTCTAGGATCGTTCCTTTCCTGTATTCAGCCGCAAGAAACGGGAGCGTTAAGCAGGCCAAGCAAAAAACTTGGTGTATCGAGTCAGCACCGCATCGTATTAGTTGGCTCGAAATCTTGGGACATGTCTTCACGACACAAGGAAAAGGAGAGTCATTTTTCTTCCCAGGAGATACAGTCCTCGGGGCACATGCTCATGGCCTCCTCGACCTCATCCTCCGGATAATCAGGGAGCTCAATGATTTCTATGGCCCCTGTCTCTTTGTTCTTCCTGAACACCCCCGGACATAATTCAATGCATGACTGACAGTCATTACACCTGCTCGGGTCAATGACAGGGACCTTTCTCATAGGGCTTGGCAACCCCTCGGGGAGAGTTGCACCAATCCTTTTCCTAGCATTATGCCCGAAGGCCGCGTAGGGCGAGGCTCAGTCGGGGTCATTCCGCAGGAAGGGCTGCAGCGATCTTCTTAGCCAGTTCCTTGCATGACTCGATCCCTTCTCTGTCAGGGACATAGGGAATCTTCAGGGCCGGCCCGACAATGTTGAATCTCATCGCCTCCATTTCTTTCTCGATCAGCTTGACTGCCTCCCCGCTCCATCCGTAGGATCCAAAGGCGGCACCAACCTTGTGCTGGGGCCTTAAGCCCTTCAGGTATGTCAGGAAATCACCGACCGTTGGGAAGAGTCCATTGTTCAGAGTAGGTGATCCGATGAGGATCCCGCCGGCATCGAGCACTTCTGTTATGATGTCGCTCCTATGCCACTTCCTGAGATGCATGGGGATGGCGTCAACGCCCTCCTGAAGCAAGGAATCCACGATCGCTTCGGCCATCATTTCCGTGCTGTGCCACATAGTGTCATAGACCACCAGGACCTTTCTCTTGGGCTTCTGCTGGGCCCAATCCACATAGGCATTGACGATCTTCATGGGATCTTTTCGCCAGATTACCCCATGGTCCGGGCAGATCGTGTCGATCTCGAGGCCCATCTCCGTGAGTCTTTGTGCCAGCTTTAAGATCAGAGGACTGTAAAGGAGGAGGATATTGGCAAAGTATTTCTTTGCGTGCGGCATAATGGCCTCCCCGACCTGGTCATCGAACCTCTCCGGTCCTGCATAGTGTTGTCCGAAGGCGTCGCTGGAAAACAATATCTTCTCTTGCTTGCAATAGGTAAACATGCTGTCCGGCCAGTGGAGCATTCTTGTCTCTATGAACGTGAGCGTCCTCTTTCCGATCTTCAGTTCTTCCCCGTCCTCAACGGGGCGATAATTCCACTTCTGAGAAAAATGGCGGCCAAGGCTCTTCGCCCCCGCCTTGGAACAATAAAGGGGCTTGTCCTCTCCTATCTTGTGCATGACCCGGGCCAGGCCTCCGGAGTGGTCCATCTCGGTGTGGTTGCTGATCACGAGGTCGATCTTCTTCGGGTCCACGATTTGGCCGATATTCCCCAGGAGGTCATCGGCGTATTCCTTCTTCACCGTATCAATCAGGGTGATTCTTTCGTCCATGATAAGGTACGCGTTATATGTGGTCCCCTGGTAGGTGGAATAACCGTGAAAGTCCCTGACATTCCAATCCGTCGATCCTACACTGTAGATTCCCTCCGCAACCTCCGTGGGTGTCATGTATCTCCTCCTTCTTGATCCGTGGGTTACTCCTTTGAATGCCCTTCTGAGAGGGGCATGGTTATCTGAAATGAGGTCCCTTTTCCTTCTTCACTTTCCATAGTCAATGAGCTTCCTCGGTGTTCCTCTATGATCCTCTTTGAAATACTCAGGCCGAGGCCAGTCCCGTGCTCCTTAGATGTAAAGAAGGGGGAAAAGACCTTCCCCTGTTCTGGGCGAGGTATACCGCATCCCGTATCACGCACTGTAACGAGGACCTTACCCCCAGACCTCTTGGACTGCAAGCTCAGCTTTCCGCCATTCTCCATGGCATCTATGGCGTTGTTCACCAGGTTCAGAATAACCTGTTTTATCCTGTCTCGATCCGCCAAAGCCCTGGTCTCCCCCTCCTCCGTGTCAACTTCCAGCACTATCTTCTTTTTCTTGCATTGGTTCAGGCTCAATTCGTAGATTTCCCGGAGCAGGCCATTGATGTCCACTTCCTGTCTGTTGAGCCTGGGAGGGAGGTAGAATTCCCTCAGATCCCTGAGGAGTTTCTCCAGCCTCGCAACCTCCTGGACAATGATGTTCAGCTTTTCCTGGGCTTTTCTGTCCCTGGTTTGCTTGAGGAGCTGGTGGGCAAAGCCTCCTATCATCATCATGGGATTCTTTATCTCATGGGTTATTTCGGCAATGACCTGCCCAAGGGCCGCCAGTCGCTCGGAGCGGATCACCTGCTCTTGCAGTGCCTTGGTTTCTGTCAAGTCCCGCACGAGACCCGTAAAATAGGTTTTGCCCCCCTGTCGGGATACGGAAAAGGAGATGCTTGCCGGGAATGTCTCTCCGCCTTTTCTGGTGGCCAGGAGCTCGCTTTCGTGACCGATTCTCGTGGGCCTGCCCGTTCTTATGTAACGGTCTATGGCCCCGTGGTGATCCCGACTGCACGTTGGAGACATGATGACGTCCAGGTCGCGACCCAGAACTTCATCCCTTGTGTAGCCAAATATCCTTTCTGCCGTCCTGTTGAAGAACAAGACCTTGTGATCCTCATCTATGGTGACAAAGGCCTCGTTTGTGTTCTCAACGGCAGCCAGGAGGATGTCCAACTCCTTCTTCTCTTCTTGGGATTCATCCATAAAGGTGAACAGGCCCTTATCCTTTTAGCCCTTTCGACCTTGCCTAAAGGTTCGGGATCAGGCCGCCTCCATTTCTCGCCTGTCTGCCATACTCACGAGGACCCTTTCCCGCGCCTTGTCGATTCCCAGGGCCTTTCTCTTCTTGTCTATGTGGGCGATCATCATCTTGGCCATCTCGTAGGGATCCGAGGTAAATCCCCATTTGCCAAAACCCATTCCCTCGAGACCTTCAAACAGGAGCTTGTGGAACTTCGTCTCTTCAACGATGGGGAAGGTGACCCCGAAAACCGTATACACGCCCGATGCCACGAAATACTGACCTATGCATATGGCCTTTTCGCTCATCCACTCCGGGGCCGCTCCGGCAACGGGCAGCTCCGCTATGCTTTCACCCAAACCGCCGATACGGATCATCTCGGAGCAGGCCGTCAATATCCTGCTGTTGTCCACGCAGGCTCCACAGCCCAGTACGGGCGGCATGCCAACGGCCTCACAGACCTCCTTCAAGCCAGGCCCTGCCAGATGGGCTGCCTCCGGGGTGTGCAGGCCGGCCTTTGCAATAGCGATCTGAGAACACCCGGTCTGTACCACAAGGACGTCGTTCTTTATCAGTTCCTTCACCAGCTCCACGTGGACCCAATCCTGCTTGACCCTGGGGTTGGTGCAGCCCACGACCCCCGCCACGCCACGGATCCTGCCGTTAATGATATTGTCGTTCAAGGGGGTATAGGAGGACCTGAAGGACCCTCCCAGCATGTAGTTGATGTATTCATGGGAGAAGCCATGGACCCCCATATTCTTGATTTGGGGGATTTCTATGGGCATCTTCCTGTTCTTGAACCTTATTATTGCATTTTCCACGATGGCGTCCGTACACTCCCTGGGACTGTGCTCGTTGAATTCCACGTGCTCAACCCCCTCGATATGGCACCTGGAGTTGGTCGTGAAAAGCTTGGTGCCATAGCAATCCGCCACCTTGGCCAAACCCTGTTTGATGCACTGCACGTCCACGGCCCCTGTCACCATGATGGACTCTGTGGACATGAAGTTGCCGGCATGGGGTATCCCGTGGCGGGAGAGGGTCTCAAGGCCCGAGCAGCACATTCCCACCAGGTTTATGCCCTTGGCTCCGGCCTCCTGTGCAGCCTGGATCAAGCTGGGGTCGTTTACGGAATCTAGCATCGACTCAAAGAGGTTGGGCTCATGGAGTTTTTCAAAAGCTCCATCTGCCTTGTCAAGGACGTGTCCTGCTGGCACTCTCCTTGGCTCGTGCAGAAATAGACGAGGTTCCTGAATTCCTCCGCCGGATAAACGGTCATCTCGTATTCAAACTTCTTCATGCTATCCTCCCGGCACGAAGCTGTTCCTCTGCCTTTCACAGAAGGCCAGAAATCGAAGATAGGGTCGGCTGGACTCAGCTTACCCCTGACGTCCCGGCCTCCAGCTCTATTTGGCATTTCTCAAAATCGATCTTTTGGCCGCACCCCTTGCAGGTATGCTCCCTGTTGAATTCATCGGAAAAGATCTCCTTCTCCTTCCCGCAGTTGGGGCATTTACACACAAAAGACTTGAGATTCTTGAGTTCCTGGAATCCAGGGCAATGCATCGGTGTCGTCATGATGACCTCCTGCTCCGAATGGGTTTTCCCCCGCCAACGCGGGGGCACTTGTTTCTTAGCTCTCCATGAGTTTCTCTGCTATTTCTTTCCCGTAATCCTGGGCCATTTGGACGCCTCCCCCCAGGGAAGAGGATTTGAGCCTTAAGGGCCCGCTGACCATGTCCATCTTGTAGATGTTCTTCATGGTGTCGTATATACGATCCGGTGCCTCGCCGCTCCAGCCAAAGGCACCGAAGGCGCCGCCCACCTTCTGCTCCAAGTTTGCCTTGACCGCCATGAAGAGCATGGTCTTCATGGCCTGCATCATCTCACCATGGTAGGTTGCGGAGCCGAATACATAGGCATCATAGCCATCCAGGTCCGACTCATTTTTGATGCTGCTGACGTTGACGACGTCTGCCTCACATCCTTGGATCCGCATTCCTTCCGCTATGAGATCAGCTATATCCTTTGTCGCACCCGTCCTTGTTGCATACACTATGAGCGCTTTCCCCATTTTCACCCCCTGAGATACCCGACTCAATCCATTATGACTGCGGCAGGTATTCGCTGCAGTTATTTGTCGTCCACTTCTTCAACCCTCCCCTTGTATTTGGTGCCACACAGGGGACATAGGATATCTATTTCAACGAAACTCTTCCTCCCCGCTCATTTATGAAGTCGTAGATCTTCATGGCGTGGACGAGTTCTTCCTGGGTTTGCACCCGCATCCAGATCGCGAACCCGCTGAGGCCAACGGATTGAAAATAGGCCTCCATGGCCAGGTAGAGATATGCCGAATACATCTCCGCATTCACTTGGTCATTTAAGGCCTTTTGCATTGTATCGCTCAGCATCTCCTCTATCCTTTCCACAGGCCATGAAGGTTACAGTATTCGCGGGCCGTCACCTTTTCTGCCTTTATGCAGAAGGTCGCCTCGGGTGCCTCGCCGGGATTCAGGAACTGCCTGTAGGCCTCACCGTCTGCGATGATCTCTACCCATTCTATGTAGTGTTTCTCTTCCATGGGGTGGGGAACGCTGCCGACCTTTACCTTGAACCCTTCAGCCGTCCTCTCTATGACAGGCACATGCTTTTCCTTGGCAGCATCAACCGTGTTCTCCTTATAAAGTTTCATGGGCTCTCCGCAACAGACGAGTTCCCCGTCACCTCCGTGCAGGACCTCTACGATATTGCCGCACAGTTCACACTTGTAAATCTCCAATTTTTCAGCCATCTTACATTCCTCCTTTTCTCAATCGAACAATTGTTGAGCTCATGCTCTGAGCTTGTTGACGGCCTCAAGGACCGCTTCATAGTCCGGCTCTTCTGTCAATTCCTTGACCAATTGGGTGTACCGGACGGTCCCGTCGCCATCCACGACGAATATGGCCCGCGCCAGTAGCCGCAATTCCTTTATGAGCACCCCGTAGGCGGCGCCAAAGGAGGCGTCCCGGTGGCCTGAAAGGGTGATGACCTTGTCCACGCCCGCCGCACTGCACCAGCGTTTCTGGGCAAATGGCAAATCCATACTAATGGTGAGGATGGAGATATCGGCGCCCATCTTCGTCGCTTCCTCATTAAAGCGCCTTGTTTGCAGGTCGCACACGGGCGTATCCAAGGACGGGACCGATGAAAGGATACAGTTCTTTCCCCTGAAGGATGAGATGGTGACAACACTCAGATCATTATCAAGGACCTGGAAATCAGGGGCCCCATCGCCCTCTCTGACCTCATCTCCTAAAAGGGTCAAAGGCTTGCCCATCATGGTTATGATTCCTGAACGCTCTTTCATCTGTCTCTCCCTTTTGAAATGTGCTGTTCTTTGTTGGGGGTAACAAATCTCTTCTAATGACTTACAGGGAAGAGGGCCCTTTCAGAACAGGAGCCTTTGGTCCTCCGGGCGATTCTTTTCCTTTTCCATGCATTCAGGGCACAGGCCAATAAACTCCAACTTGTGACCGAAAATCCCGTATCTGGTCAAATTGCCGAGGGTTCCCTCAAGGATCTCAAGAGCGTTATCCGAGTGGGCCACTGGGGCATCACTGATCCTGCCGCAACGCATGCACAGGAGGTGATAATGATCCCGGGTATTCCCGTCGAAACGCATCTGGGGGTAATCCGGCTGGAGCTTTCTGATCAGGCCTTGAGATGCCATGAGGTCCAGGTTTCGATAGACAGTCCCCATACTTATCCTTGGCAGCCTCTTTCTGACGCGGTCATAGATCTCATCCGCTGTCAGGTGTTCGCCTTCCTTGCAGACCTCCTCGAGGATCACTTTCCGCTGGGGGGTCATCCTGAATTTTCTCTCCGTGCTCAAAATAGAATCTTGCCCAATATATTAAAATAGTAATGATTACTATTCTAGTATGTCCCAGGCCGATGTCAACCTTTTTTCGACCCCTTTTGGCCTGTTTCTCCACCTTTTCCTGCCAGGGGCCGAAAGGCCTTCTTGCTGGCACCGCAAACGGGACATTTCTCCGGGGGCTCTTTCTCGCAGGTGTACCCGCAGACCGAGCACACGTAGTAATCCGTTTCCTCAAGGTTTTCCAGGTTGTCGAGGGCCTTCTGGTATAAGGCCGCGTGGACCTTTTCTACCTCATTTGCAAAGGTGAAGGATCGCTCCGCCGCCTTTTGCCCCTCCGCCTTCGCCGCTTCTATCATGGCCGGATACATGCTCTTGAACTCGTGGGTCTCACCCGAAATGGCCTCTTGGAGGTTGTCTGCCGTGCTTTTCACTCCACCCATCGTCCTCAGATGGGAGTGAGCATGGACCGTCTCGGCCTCGGCAGCAGCCCTGAACAACTTTGCCACCTGCTTGTATCCTTTCTGTTCAGCCTGCTTGGCAAAGGCCAGATATTTCCGGTTCGCCTGTGACTCTCCTGCAAATGCGACCAGAAGATTCTGTTCAGTCTTTCCCATGAATGAGATCCTCCTGCAGATTGTTTTTTTGGTTCGAAACTATAATACCGGGCTCGCCATGGTGAAATGGGGTGAATCCTATATTTTTTCCCCAGAAAAGATGTAAAAGAGCCGGGTAGGGGGAGAGACCGCCTGAAAAGACCTCCCAAGGGGCTGGCCAGCATCGTCGTGGTTCCGGCAACGGCCCTTGACAACGCCCGTTTCATAGCAGTGTTTACGTTAGGTATATATAGGGAGTTTTGAACCTGGAGGTGAACTTCATGGCCGATCCAAATATCGAGGGGTCCGAGACTGGAAGACCCAACAGGCTCATAAATGAGAAGAGCCCGTACCTGCTCCAGCACGCCTACAATCCCGTTGTCTGGCATCCCTGGGGAGATGAAGCCTTTGGGAGGGCGCGGGAGGAGGGAAAACCCCGTCTGGATCACCTTTACATGGCGGTGTGCCAGTTGCTTACCGGTGGCGGTGGCTGGCCGCTCACTATCCTCATGACTCCTGACAAGAAGCCTTTCTTTGCCGGGACCTATTTCCCAAAGGAGTCCCGCTACGGCAGAATCGGTCTCATGGCCTTGATCGCCCGGGTCCAGGAGCTGTGGGATTCAAGGCCCCATGAATTACTGGACTCGGCAGAGAAGATCACCTCTGCCCTTCAAGGGTTGGAAGAAGAAGGCCGGAGTATGAGGCTCGACAATACCATCCTGGACAGGGCGTACAAAGATCTGGCACATGCCTTTGACGAGGAACATGGAGGATTCGGTCCTGCGCCGAAGTTTCCTTCGCCCCACAACCTGTCTTTCTTGCTCCGCTACTGGAAACACAGGGGTGAAAGCGGGGCCCTCGCCAAGGGAGAGCAAGTTCTCAGCGGAGGTTACTATGCCGAAAGGGCTGCAAGGGCCGTGGATTTCATCTTGAGCCGCATGTATCAAAAGGGCGGGCTTCTCCACCGCTACAGGGACGGCGAAGCAAAGATATCCGCCCACTTGGACGATTACGCCTTCTTTGTGTGGGGATTGATCGAACTCTACGAGGCGACCTTTGATCCCGGGTACTTGGAGACAGCACTCACCCTTACCCGGGAGCAGATCCCTCTCTTTTGGGATGAAAAAAGGGGAGGGTTCTTCTTCTCCCCCAAGGATGCCGACGATCTTATTGCGCGTAGATAGGAAACATATGACGGCGCAATCCCTTCTGGAAATGCCGTGGCACTGCTCAACCTTTTGAGGCTCGGAAGGCTCACAGGCGATACCGGTTTGGAGGAAAAGGCATCCATGATGCTTCAGGCCTTTTCGGGTGATACCCACCGGTCCCCCGTAGCCCATACCTATTTTCTGTGCTCAGTGGGATTGAGCATAGGTCCCTCCCATGAAATAATCATTGTGGGCCCGCAAGGACAAAGGGAGACCCGCGAAATGATACAGGCGATCCAAAGGGCATTTATTCCTGACCGGATTGTCCTTTCCCGCCCCACCAACGACCCGTCGAAGATAGATGCCCTGGCCCCTTTTCTAAAGAGTTATACTGCCCTTGGAGGAAAGGCGACCGTTTACGTCTGCCGCAACCATTCCTGCCAAAGACCCACAGGGGATGTCCGCGAGATGCTCGACATGATTGAATCCTAGTACGGGAGGTCCGTTCCTTTGAAGATTTGCCTTGATTCTCGCCACCGAATGTAATATAAGCTCCCACCGTGCAAGCGACGATATCAAAGCTAGCTGATAGCCCTAACAGAATCCAGGCGTGATCTTCCTGTGGACAGAGCCGTGCCCTTTAGAGTTGTTGAGATGACGAACATGTCTTCCAAAATCCTTCTCCGTGTCCTGCCATTCGCCATTCTCGTCACGATCTTCCTTGCTCCTCCTGCCTTTTCTGGTGAGAGGGACGTTGACACCTCCCTGGAGCCTTTCGAGAAAGGAGAGATATCCCTTCAATTCGTCTCCGGTTACCTCCATTCTCCCATCTTTCGGAAGAAGGAAAGGCCCACCCTGGATTATTGGCAAAACAACCTCCGTCTCGGTTATATGGGGACAGATATTCTGAAGGAAAATTCCTTCATGAGAGGAAACATACAAGGGCTCTTCGAGATCACATATTCAGCCATTGTCAAGGGTCCCGGAGATTACATGGCCGGCATCACCCTGCTCCTTCGCTATAATCTCCTGCAACCTGGGTGGCGACTTATCCCTTACGTACAGCTGGGCGCCGGAGTTATCTACAACGACATACACCGCGAAGACTCACAAGGGCTCGTGGGACAGTCGTTGGAGTTTACGCCCCAGGCAAGTGCAGGGCTTCGGTATTTGATCAACAAGAATTGGTCAGTAGACCTGGAAGCCATGTTTCATCACGTTTCAAATGCCGGACTGGACGACCGTAACATCGGGGTAAATTCGGGGGGTGGATTCCTGGGTTT
The DNA here is from genome assembly GCA_019308745.1 of Deltaproteobacteria bacterium. Classification (GTDB taxonomy): domain Bacteria; phylum Desulfobacterota; class DSM-4660; order Desulfatiglandales; family HGW-15; genus JAFDHO01. Next base: position 389 of record JAFDHO010000073.1, on the reverse strand, counting down.
GACTTACTATTTTGATAATCATCCCTGAGTCTTAACACCTGTAAACCCTTCTTGCCCCCAATGACATTCCAACACCCTCCAGATCTCCTCTTGTCAGGGACGGACCTCATTGACCAAATGTTGATGGCTTCGTAAAAAGTCCGATTTCTGCGTTGCGCTTCATCTCGTTGTGATTGCGGCGTACGCTAAGTACGCGTCTCGAAGATCCCGCATTTTTCGGCGGGGATCACACGAGCTTCGCGCGCCTTGAACTTGGAGCTTTTCACTTTGCCATCTCGTAACACTTTAGCCTTTTGAAATGCCTCCTCAGATAGGGAGAACGGGTGATGATGCCTTTTCTGGAGTGACTGGCGGCTTCCGGCTTGGAGAGCCTCCAGCTCGGAAAGAAG
>JAFDHO010000072.1 GCA_019308745.1 Deltaproteobacteria bacterium | reverse complement strand
AGAAGTCATTGGCAAAGTGGCCACGGACACAGAGGGTGGATCGATTGACCGTGCCTTCTTCATGTGACGGATTCGCCTCGACGACCTTGTCGTCCACAGAGCCCATAAGAAGGGAGCAGCCCACACCGCAGAACCCACATATGGTTCGCGTTTCCTTTTGGGGAGAGCCCACATAGCGGGTGTTCTTGGTCATCAAGGCACCCGTCGGGCAGATGGAAACGCAGGTTCCGCAAAAGGTGCAGCTGGATGTCTCCAAGGGCAAGTCATGTGCCGTCGCCGGACGCGATTTGAAGCCCCGCAGGTTGTAATCGATGGCCCCAACCACGACCAGCTCATGGTCGGCTCGAATGCACTTGCCGCAGAGAATACACTTACTCAGGTCCCTGATAATAAAGGGGTTTCCCTCCTCCAGCCTCCTATAATGAGGCATGGGATAAAGCCCCGTAGAGCCTACGCCCAATTCAGCTGCAAGCTGGCGCAACTCGCATCTGTTCCCCTGGTTGCATACAATACAGGACTCAGGATGGTTGGCCATCATCAGACGGACTATATTTGTGCGATGTCTCTTGACGGTGGGAGAATCTGTTTGAATGGCCATACCTGATGAAGCGGGTGTGACGCACGAGGCCAGGATGCGACCACTGTTTCCCTCTTCTACGATGCAGACGCGGCAGGCGCCCGCAGGCTCCAGGTGGGGATGACTGCACAGAGTGGGAATCTTGATGCCATTTTCCTTGGCCGCGACTAATATACTGATCCCAGATCGACAACTAATATGTTGGCCATTAATCGTAAGAGTTATCTCTTCCAAGACTTCTTGCCCCTCCGTAATTCTCTGGACTGGTGGAGTACTAAGAGAGAGTACTAGAAATTAGGAAGAAGACGCTTTTTCTTTTTTTGGTTATAGTTTCTTCAACTTGGCGGCGTCCAGATAAAGCCTCAGCTTATCCTCGGCGCCTATGGTGATGATATGAATGCCCTGGCACAGGTCTTTTAGGCCAGATACAATCTCGGCAAATATCTCAATGCTCGCCTTTTGACGGTCCGTCGCCTTGGCCAATCTCTTGATGATCCACTCAGGGACCAAACCCGATCTGACGTGCCGATTCAGAAACTGGGCCATCCCGGCCGTTCTAAGGATCATCACCTCTGCGATAACAGGGACCCCGAACGTCTTGACCTCTTTGAGGAATTTCTCAAATAGGGCCACGTCGAACACCGGCGTGGTCAAGAAATACCCAGTACCAATCTTCGTCAGCTTTTCCATTTCCTTCATTTCCAGCTCCGGGACGTTTTTCCCCCATTTGGACTCCACCCCGGACCCAATGGTGAACTCGGCTCTTGAGGAGAGTTCCTTGCCATCTACCGTGTGCCCTTCGCGCAGATGTTCCAGCACGGAACACAGCTTACCCGAATCCACATGGAAGAACATCATCTCCTGCAGACTGTCCCCCGTGATGCGGTAATCTTCCGTAAACACCAGGAGGTTATTTACGCCCGTCTCATGGGCCTGAATGAGATCCTTTTGCAACTGCAGCCTGTTCTTTTCTCGAGTGCTCGTCTGGTAAATGGCTTCAAACCTGTTTTGCTTCAGTATTTCACAGGTCTTCAGGCTTCCTCCCACGATGCCCTCGATATCCAGTTCCGGCACACTGATGCCATCCACCCTTCCCCTGACCAGCTCCAATCTCTTTACGACCTCTTCCGGCCCTTCATCAACGGGAGCCTGGATCTCAGAGGTGACCACAAATTTCCTCTTCTCAAGGGCTTCCTTAAGTTTCATTGACTCCTCCCAAATCTTGGCCCATCGTCGTAAGTACTCTGGAATCGACCTGAAAATCACAAGTGACAAACGGCTAATGGCCCTGGGTTAGGCCAAACCCAGCAGCTGGGCCACCTCCAGTTTAAGCTGAGGCAGGGGCGGAGGCTTTGAAAAGCAGAGGTCTGCGCCGTATTCTTTCATCTTGGCGAATTTCTCATCATCCAGATAAGCTGAAAGCACAATGATCTTTGTATCCTTCGTCTCGTGGCTCTCTTTTATTTTGCGGCACACCTCATACCCATTGATATCCGGCATCATTATATCCAAGATCAAGAGATGCGGTTTGAAATGATTGACCTGAAGTCCGGCCTCAAAGCCGTCCGAGGCCGAAATAACCTCATAATCATATTCCTCCTCTTCCAAGGCCTGAACGATCGTTTCCACGATAATAGGGTCGTCATCCACAATAAGGATACGCTTCCGCTCGGTGGCGATCTCCTCTTCCGGAAGGGGTATACCCTGCTTTCGCATAAAATCCTCCAAGTCTGGTTTCTTAATGCGCCTATGCCCCCCTACAGTCCTATATGCAGGGATATGACCAGCCTCCTTGATCAGGTAAACGCCGTCTGCCATGGCATCAAAAATAGAGGTTATCTTGCTACCACGAAGCTCTTGCATCAAGGACCTCCTCTGCTAAGAGTTGGTAAGTGCCTTATATCCGCGCGTAGAATCATTCACCGCGTCAACACCCGTGTTTTTGTTTTTTAGTATAGCATAATTGCTGGGATGGAACACCTCTGAGAGAAGATATGGGAGGGTTTGGGGCTTTACTTCAATCACACTATTTGGAAAGGTTGCTGGATTCAGGGGGTGGTGATGGATCTTTTTAGCAATGGGGTGTGACGGGCTGTTATCCTAACGAGAATGGCAAGCCCCGGCGCGTCGGCCGGGGCTTAATAGTGGCGCTACCCAGGGCGAATCCTTTTACTCCCAATCCTCTTCTTCCAATTCGACGCCGTCCCTCTCATACTGGGCATCCCTCAACTCGTGGGCCTTTTGGACCTCCTCTTCGCTCCAGGGTTCCACTACGAGGGAGTCCGCCACGAGTTCCCAGAGATACTTCGTTTCAATGCCCAGGTCGTATTCCTTGGTCAGGCTCTTCATGATCTGATCCCGGCAGTTGTGACAAGGGGCCACGACCATCCTGGCTCCGGTATCCTTTATCTGTTTGGCCTTTACACGGCCGTAGTAGATCCTTTCCTGCTCATAGGGCATTGCCCAGGCGCCCCCGCCCGCCCCGCAGCAATAGTTGTTCATCCGCGAAGGGTACATCTCCACGTAGTTCTCGCAACATTGCTGGACGATCCAACGGGGCTCTTCAAAGTAACCATGCCCGAAGGCCTTTTCCCCCTTTCGGCCATAGTTACAGGGGTCGTGCAGGGTTGTAAGCTCTTTGTGGATCGACTTGTCCACCTCTATTCTCCCTGTTTCTAAATATTCCTTCAATAGATCATGGACCGAGACCACCTTGTACTTCTCAAAGACCTCGGGGAACCAGTTCTGCAGACCAAGCCTGGTCGCAAAGTAGGCGTGGCCTCACTCCGGCAAGAGGAGCGTCTTGCACTCCAATCGCTCCATATGATCCACTATTCTTTCCACCAGGGTCTTCATGGATTCGTCATCACCGGAAAAGAGGGCCCAGTTAACCCCCTCCCAATTCTCTGACGGCACTGTCCAGTCTTCCCTGGCAGCGTAGAAGATCCTCCACCAGAACTTCATGTCATCGGGCTCGCCAAAGGGCTCCTTAGAATTTACTGTTACGAGGACATTGGCCCCCTTCTTGTCAACCGGGACGTAAAACCCCGGGAAACCTTCATCTTCCATCTCCTTTGCCAGATCCGCAAGGAGGAAGAGGAAATCATCCCGTGGAATTCCCAGGTTGTTTCCCCTCTCCAGGTCCATGATGACTCCCTTGTGGATGGGACCAGGGACCTTGTCCCTCTCTCGCAGTCCCCTGGCCTTTCTCAACATCTTCAGAATTTCAACGCCCTGGGGACATGCGTATTCGCACCGCCCACAAAGGGTGCAGACCCAGGGGAATCGGGAATCGATAAGCTCCTGGTCCAATCCAAGGGCGGCCATTCTCACGGCCTTCCTCGGGTCAAGACCATCAACACCGGTGACAGGGCATCCGCTGGCACAGGTCCCGCACGTGAAGCAGATGTCAGCCCATTCAGGTGCAATTCTCAGTTTGCTCTCTTTTGGGTTTATGGCCAAGGGTTCCATCAAGTCTCCTCCTGAGAAATAGTTACACCAAGCTCGTAAGCCTGATGGCTCAAGTTTGGTACCTGGCTAAGTTTCCTGTACATTGTTCAGCACTTGGGGAGAAATCTCCCGGTCAATTTATAACCCTGGGGCCTAAAAGTCAACAGGATTATTGTGAAAAATTTCCTTAAATAAGACCCCCGACTACGAACTCCCGTTGGGATTATTGTGCAGGATCCTGACCGGGCATTATGGGGTTTTCTCGAACTTTTTCCTTGAATCCGGAAAAGTGTTCGCAAGGCTTGACTATTTTTCATGAAAATTGGATATATGCCTGGCAGGAAACCATTGAGGGAGTGATATCAGCAGGTTGAAAATCGCTGAGAATAGTTAAAATGTAGCTACAATGTGAATAATTTCGTTGCCTTTCTCCTGAAAATGGATTATAAGCATTGGCTTGTAAAAAAAATCACAAAAATCACTCGATCAAATCTACAGAAACGAACGAGGAGGATAGGTCATGGATTTTGCCCTTAGTGAAGAACTGCAGATGTTGCGGGATATGGCCCGCGACTTTGCCAATGAAAAGATCGCGCCCTTTGCCGACGAATGGGACGAGAAACACTACTTCCCCTATGAGGAGGCCATAAAGCCCATGGCGGAACTAGGTTTTTTTGGCACAGTGATACCTGAAAAGTACGGGGGAAACGAGATGGGATGGCTCGCCGCCATGATTCTTACCGAGGAAATCGCAAGGGCCTCCAGTTCGCTCAGGGTCCAAATCAATATGCAGACCCTCGGGTGCGCTTACACCATACTGAAATACGGCTCCGAGGAATTGAAGGAAAAATATATCCCGAAGCTGGTGAATGCTGATTACATAGGTGCCTTTGCAATAACGGAACCGAATGCCGGTTCCGACGTCATGGCCATGAAGTCAACAGCCACCGATAAGGGGGATCACTGGCTCCTTAACGGCTCAAAGACCTGGATATCCAATTCCACAGTGGCAGATGTGTTCATATATTACGCATACACTGACAGAGAGGCGAGGGGAAAAGGCCTGTCCGCTTTTGTCATAGAGCCGAAGAACTTCAATGGTGTTACCACAACAAATCTTGACAAGCTCGGCACAAGAACTACGCCGACCGGCGAGATCTACCTGGAGGACACCAAGGTCCCGAAGGAAAACATCCTCGGAAACCCCGGAGACGGTGCCAGGATCGTGTTCGGTTCCCTCAACCAGACAAGGCTGTCCGCTGCCGCAGGTGGAATAGGGATAGCGCAGGCCTGCCTGGATGCGGCAACCGCCTATTGCAAGGAGCGCGAGCAATTTGGAAAACCAATTTCCCAGTTCCAGATGAACCAGGACATGATTGCTCAAGTCGCAGCAGAGGTTGAAGCTGCACGCCTCGTCGTGTATAAGGCGGCGTGGCAAAAGGATCAGGGGCAGCTCAACAACGGCCTCGAGGTAGCCCAGGCCAAATATCTGGCCGGTGAAGTGGCTGTGAAGAGTTCCCACGTGGCCATGAAGATACTGGGGGCCTATGGATATTCTACAGAATATCCTGTGGCAAGGTACTACCGAGACGCCCCGGCATATCAAATAGTGGAAGGATCCACGAACATCTGCAAATGGATCATAGCGCTAGACCAGCTTGATATACGCAAGGCAAGCAGGTAAATTCTTCACCCCCCTGAGGCCTAACATCTCCATTTGGCAGGCCGAGGGCTCTAAGACAGTAGAGGAGGAAACCATGAGACCCTATTTTGAAAAAATGGCACCTATCGGCAATTCCTTGACCGAAAGGCAAAAGGAAGGTGCCAAGGGAAATGTCGCCCAGATCAAGGAGGTCGAGAAGGAGATTGCAGAGGCCGTAGAGGCCGTAAAGAACGCCGGTATTCCCTACGAAGTCATCAAGAAACGTGGCCAGATGACCGTCTGGGAAAGACTGGAGCATCTGATCGATCCCGGAACCTGGTGCCCGCTCCATACCCTGTTCAACCCCCAGTTCAATGAAGAGGGAACGACAGGAGTGATTGATGGGCTCGCCAAGATAAACGGTAAATGGGCCGTGGTCATCGGCTTTGATAACAAGGTTATGGCGGGGGCCTGGATTGCAGGACAGTCAGAAAACCAGTTGAGGGTAACGGATCTGGCAAAAAGGCTACACATACCCCTGGTTTGGATTGTCAACTGCAGCGGTGTCAAGTTGACTGAACAGCAGGAGGTCTACGCAAACAGGAGAGGGAACGGGACCACCTTTTTCAGGCATGCTGAGCTGGAGAAACTGGGCGTCCCCATTCTTGCGGGGATTTACGGCACCAACCCTGCCGGAGGCGGATACCAGGGGATCAGCCCTACCCTTCTCATCGCTCACAAGGATGCCAACATAGCGGTTGGCGGCGGCGGCATCGTGAGCGGGATGAGTCCCAAAGGGTATTTTGATGAGGAGGGAGCAGAGCAGATCATTGAAGCAACCAGGCACTTCAAGGAGGTCCCACCGGGGAGTGTTCCCATCCATTACAATGAGACCGGTTTCTTCAAAGAGGTCTACGATACGGAAACAGAGGTGCTCGACGCATTGAAGAAGTACATGGATATGATGCCTGCCTACAATCCCGAGTTCTTCCGTGTCGCGGAACCCAAGGAACCCAAGTATTCGGGAGATGACCTCAACTACATCGTGTCATTCAACCAGAAACGGAGCTACAACTTCGACGAGGTCCTTGCCCGAATATTTGACAACAGCGAACACATGGAGTTCAGGCCTGACTATGGCCCGGAGGTATACACGGGGCTTGCTAAGATCGACGGCTTCCTCATGGGATTCATAGGCAATAGGCAGGGTTTCTTGCCCCCCAACTATCCGGAGTACGCCCCCTACCCGGGAATCGGAGGCAAACTCTACCGGCAAGGTCTGATAAAGATGAATGAGTTCGTCACCCTGTGCGGGCGTGACCGGGTGCCCATAGTCTGGTTCCAGGATACCACGGGTATTGACGTTGGGGATATTGCGGAAAAGGCCGAACTCCTCGGCCTGGGGCAGGCCCTCATCTATTCTATCGAACAAACGGATGTCCCGCAGGTGTGCATCGTGTTGCGCAAGGGAACAGCAGCGGCCCACTATATCATGGGAGGCCCCACGGCCAATAATCACAACGCCTTCACTCTGGGTACTCCCACCACGGAAATCTATGTGATGCACGGTGAGACGGCCGCGGCAGCCTCCTTTGCCAGGCGACTCGTCAAGGAGAAGGATGCGGGAAGGCCCCTCCAGCCCGTCATCGATAAGATGAACGCCCTCGCAGAACAGTACCACGAACAGTCAAGGCCGATCTATTGTGCCAGGAGAGGCTATGTGGATGAAATCGTTTCTTTCGAGGACATGCGTAGATACATTGCCGCCTTCGCAGGATGCTGTTACCAGAATCCCACATCCATATGCCCACAGAATCACATGATGATACCGAGGATCATCGAAGGCTAAGACAAAGGGGGCGGGGGTTCCACCTGCCCCCTCTTTTCTCTACCCCGCCCGCAGAAAGCCACGGCTTTAGCCGTGGATAAATGCGGTTAAGGGCGGGATGTCGTCCCACTAAATCCCGCCCATTGCGAAGCAATTCGGCGAAACTAAGAGGTGCCACGGGCAAGCCCATGGGGCTCCACTGATCAGATCTCGTCTCGAAACACCAGCAGGGCCTCATCATAGACTCTCCCCTGAAACTCATGTCCCGGTTCCAATCGCAATAGGCCCTTGCTCTCCAAAAGGGCCTTGAATCTTCCCTTCATCTCCTCTAGGGAAATATCTTCCTCAAACCAGCCTATCGGGGTGTTCACATTGACCGGCCTCACCGGGATCAAATGCCTGGTAGACTTTGGTGCGAATGTCTTGCCCGCCTTTACAGCCTCGACCACCATCTCCTTGGTGATCAGCGGCGTCAATATCACAAGCTCATCATCTCTGAGGCTGACAGAGAATCCCTCTTCATGGACTCGGCTGCAGGGGATATACTCGAGTTCAACGCCCCTCTGCTTCAGCTTCCCCTGAATGCCTTCTAACGTATCATAGGCACTCACGGCATCACTCACCCTATCACCATCGAACAGTACGCATGCAAAGGAATGTCCCTTTTGAATGCCCCATGAGTAGGGGTTCTCCTTCATCTTGTCTTCCAATGTCTCGATGTTGGCAACCTCCCATAGGGTTCCGCCTGCCTCCTCGATTCGTGCCCTCACCATGATCAGGCTATCCACCCCTCGAAGCAGTCGGAACCAGTACCGGAGTCTGATATCCCTGTGGAAATAGTCCACCTTACAGGTGGGTATAAACCTCAATCCCAGTTTCTTGAAGGCAAAGGCACGGTGGTTCCCGTCTAGGACGATATTGTTTCTATCGATAATGACAGGGTTCTTCAAGATCCCGCACTTACTCAGCTCCGCCATGAGGTCTTCCAGAAGCCCGTGAACGACCCGTTCATGGAAGAATAGGGACTCTACTCCCGCTATTCCCAGTTCGAGTTCGAAACCCTTGCTTTCAATGACGAACCCTTGTCCAGGCATCTCTTTCATTGAGTGAGACATGGGGACCTTTCTAGTTCACAAGCTGACTAGATGAGACTTCGCAATCTCCCCATGAGGTCAGGGAATTCTTCCGGCCTAAAGCAGAACTTCAAGTCCTGATAGTGCTCCCTGAGGGACCTGACCCTATCCAGGACATCTCTGTCCTCCACGATGACCTCGTACATGAGACCTGCCAGTTCTCGGAAGGCGTCTTCCTCCATACCAAAGCGGGTCATTTCAGATACGCCAAGTCGCAGGTACCCAGCCGTGGTAAAGCCCTCTTCCTCCGGACCTGCTTGAAAATTGCAGATAATATTGTTCTCTTCGAGCCGCCTTGCGATCTCGTGTCCCTTTCCATATCCGACCCTGACCACCACCTGATGGGTCTCGGTGAAGTCCACGGACCGGTCTCCTGCAACCTCCAGCCCCTGCTCGCTCAATGCCCTGGCAAGAGCCTTTGCGTTTCCAATGACCTTCCTCTGATAGTCCTCTTTGAAATGGTTCATCTCGTATGCAGCCATGAGCAGGCCCAGTAGAGTCCCCAGGTGGTGGTTGGAGACCGAGCCCGGGAAAGCACGGCGCCCTACTGCCTCCCAAAGATCGTATCTCTCTTCGTCTTCCTTGAACCGACTCCCGATTATCCCCCTTTGGGTGCCAAAGAAGGTCTTATGGGTGGACCCTGTTACCAGGTCGGCCCCCTCCTTAAAGGGCTCTTGAAACAGGGGGCCGATAAGCCCGAGGACATGCGCCATGTCATAGACAATGACGGCATTTATTCCTGTTTCATCTATAAATCGGCGGACTTCGGCAATCGGCTCCTTGTGCAGGATCACGCTTTTCCCGAATATGATCAGCTCCGGCGTAAATTCGTCTATCAGATCCAGGGTTGCCCGGACGTCGATCTTGTGAGGGTTGTCCGCCATAACAGGGAAATTAACCACGGCGGGCCTTTCCGTTCGAGGATCTCGAGCCACGAAATCCCTCAAGGCACCCATTGGTTGAGCGCTGAGATGGCCTCCCTTCACGATGTGGTGGTTCATGACCTGGCGGATCCTCCGTGGTTCCCTTTTTCTGTCCCCCCGATTGATGTAGTCCACCATCGCGCTGAAGACTGCCATGTTGGCGGTCTGCCCGCTAATGAGCCTCGTCTCCACTTCCAGGCAGTCCATGAACTCTCGCATCTCACCTGCCAACAACTCCTCACATTCCCTGATAAAATCCGTTCCCTGATAGTAGTAGACCTCCATGTCGTAAAAGGCCTTCAGTTTCCTGTGTTCCCCATAGCGGAATGCCGGGTCCATTACTGAAAGGAGTCTCGACATCGGAGATATGGTCATCTCGGAAGGTATGAGGTTCATGCACTCCTTCTGCCTCCAAAGGGTATTCTCCGCGGTCTTTTTCAGCAACAGGTGGACCTTTTCGGGTGTTTTGCCTTCTGCCCTCCTGTCGGCGGGTCTTTCAAAATCGAAGAGGATCGGCCTTGCATAGGGCGGTGCCTCACTCCGCAGGTGATAGGGTACGACGACGCCTTCTACCCTCTTCCCTCTTATTTCTACTTCCACCTTGTCTTCATCCACTATGTCGCTGTCAATGTACCCGAGGGCGATGGACCTCAGGATCTTATCGTCCTCCATGACCGAATCAAGGCCTTCCCCTTTCACCTTCCACATGGGAACCATGGTCCCGCTTGTGACGTATCCAACCTCTTTATTATCCTTGAAGACCTTTGCGCCCGAGCGGGCGACGCCTCTTCCTGAAAGGGCTATGGGTCTTATCATCCGAGGCACGTACTGAATCATGGAATAGTCCCGGGCCAGTATCCGTTTGTAGGACTCGAGCTGAATTGAAAGGGCCTCTTTGCCGATGAACTCTCCTTTCAAGGATGAAAGGCTCACACCGATTCTTCCCCCTGGTGATGCCATGATGGGTATCTCACGTCCGTCCGCGTCTGTGCCCAGTTCATGCCCGTGAAGGGGCAGCCCTGCCTCCAGCCTGAGTGTATCGCGAGCACCCAGACCGGCCGGAGCAGCTCCCTCTTTGACCAGCATATCCCAAAGCATCACGCCATGGTCCTTGCCCGCAAAGAGTTCGAAGCAAAGGGGTTCTCCCGTGTAACCCGTTCTGGCAACCAGTACTTCCGCCCCCGCTATGTTCACCGTCCCCACTGCGTTCCTTAGGGGCTCGGGCAGGGATCCAGAGTCCACGACTCCCAATAGAATGTCCCTGGACTTGGGGCCCTGCAGCGAAAGCATAACCATATCTTCCGTTCTATCAATAAGTTCTAGGTTCTCCAGGTTTTTTGATTTGCCTGCAAGATAATCCCAATCCATTTGAGCATTGGCAGCATTCACCACCAGGAGGTATTCGTCCCGGGTGAAGCAATAGAGATAGGCATCATCCAGGGCCCCGCCATTTTCCTTCTGAACAAAGGTATATTGAGCCCCTATGATCCTTGGGTCCAGGGCTCCGGCATTGTTGCTCAGCACCTCTTGGAGGAATGGTAACGCATCCCTGCCCGTCAATACAAACCGCCCCATATGGGAAACATCGAAGAGACCCGCCTCCTTGCGCGTCATCAGGTGCTCCATGACTATGCCCGTAGGATAATACATCGGCATTTCCCACCCGCCGAATTCGCCCATTTGTGCCCCCAGGGAAAGGTGTCGCTCATAGAATGGGGTCCTTCTCAATCTACCCATGGTTCCCCCTTTGATTTCATCTTATGTTCAACCAGTAGGCCAAAGGCGCGTGTTACGAGCCTGAAATTATAAGATCGAAGGGGCTATGTCAATTCCTAAGACTCCGCAGAGGCCAGACTTATATTTGTTGTATTCAATGAGGTAAGGTGACCACCTCACCGTATTTGGATGGGATGAGGTGACCATGCGACCGCCCTGTGGACCGAGGCAACCCTGTTGCTGGTCTTACCACTCCGAGACAAAGCCAGGGTCCCAACCGCCACACGTCCTGTTGCCTGACGACTTTTGGCAAGCGCTGGCGTGGATCAACAAAGAAGGGCTATCTCCAAGTGTTACTGAATTACCGATCAACGTCCCTGTCAGGCACAGACAAGACCTCTACGCCTGGATTCGTGCTCCTTCTTCCAGCCCCTTGCCATCAATGGTGTAAAGGGCGTCCAGCATGGCTATCTGGAAGGTTCCCGGCGCCTTTGCGCTTTCAGCTGCCTTCTCTCCAGCAAGCCCAAAGTAGGCAAGGGCTGCCGCAGAGGCCTGAACAGGGTCCTCATCTACCGCCAGGAAGGCTCCGATGATCACCGTTGCCGTGCATCCGGTACCGGTCACGTAACCCATCAGCTCATGGCCGTTGTGGACCATGTAGATCCGGCCCCCGTAGGTCACGAGGTCCACCTCTCCGGTAATGACGAGGGTCGTGTCGAGTTCCCTGGACAGGGAAATCGCAGCATCCGCCGCTTCGTCAACACTGTGAAGGGAGTCGACCCCTTTGGTCTTCGAACCCTCTTGTGCCAGCGAAAGGACTTCGGAGGCATTGCCCCTGACCACGGTAATCTCCACTTCCTGGATCAGCCTCTTTGCTGAGTCGGTGCGCAGCCTCGTGGCCCCTGATCCAACGGGATCCAGAATGATGGGGATGCCCTTTTCGTTGGCCCTCTTCCCTGCCTTAACCATCGAGTCGACCCAGTAGGGTGTGAGCGTTCCTATGTTCAGCACCAGGGCGCCTGCGAGGGAAGTCATCTCCTCGACCTCTTCCCGGGCATGGGCCATGACCGGGGAAGCGCCGCATGCCAGGAGCGCGTTGGCAGTATAGTTCATAACCACAAAATTGGTGATGTTGTGAACAAGGGGTTTCGTGTCCCTGATTCTGTTCAGGTCCTGCCCTGCCCTCTTTGCTAAAGTCTGATCATACATGTGCTTTCCTCCATTCAACCCCAGACATTGATTCCTGAAAAGAATGCCCCGGACTCCCGCCTTCACCAAGATTCCCTCGGATCTGGCCGGAGAGAAGGTTGACGAACTCGCAAAAAGTCTCAAAACCGTCATGCTGGACTTGATCCAGCATCCAGAAGCCTTTGAAATTACTGGATTCCTGCTTTCGCAGGAATGACAGAAATGAGTACTTTCCGACTTTTTACGAGTTCATCAAGGTTAGCCAGCAAAGTGATCCCACCCCTCGGGCGTGACCAGGGTTCGAGATCCATCAGGACGGATTACCGCTATGCCCCTTGATGCGCCCACGATCCGGCCCACTTCCGTTACGGGATCCTTGCTGATTCTTTCTATGACCTCCCGAATCCCTGCAGCATTTTGCGGCGGGCAGGTTATGATGAGCTCATAATCGTCGCTCTCCTGGAGGACGAGATCGTAGGGGTCCTGCCCCAGGATCACAGCCGCCTCACGCAGTTCATCGCTTACGGGCAATTTGTGTTGAATCAATTCCGCCCCCGCACCGCTTTCTTCGCAGATATGCCCGAGGTCCCCCAGAAAACCATCGCTCGTATCAATCATGGCAGAAGCAAGACCTGAATCAGCGACAGCTTTCCCCTCGATCGCCCTGTGGGACGGTACGTTAAAGGCACGAACCAGGGGATGATCTCCCAAATCTTCCCCTTCCCTCGCATTAAGAAGGAGCTTTAGCCCCGCAGCAGAGTGTCCCGGGAAACCCGTGACCAGGATGACATCCCCTTCCCTGGCCGTCGACCTCCGCAGCATTTTCCCCTTCTCCACCTCCCCGACAAGGGTAATGTCAATGAAAAGACCGTCGCCGGTCTTGGTGAGGTTTCCCCCGACGATAGAGGCACCCACCGGGTTCAACTCCGCCAGAAAACCCCTGAACATGTCTTCCACGTATCCCACCGGGGTCTCTCCCCTCAGGCCCAAGGAGACAAGGGCATAGCGGGGTTGCCCTCCCATTGCACCTATATCACTGATATTGAGGGCCATGGCCCTTCGGCCCAGATCCAGTGGAGTAATCCTGTCCGGCAAGTAATGGCGACCCTCCACGATGCAGTCGCAGGTTACCAATATCTCATACCCTGGGCGCGGCCTGAAGCATGCAGCGTCATCGCCGATTCCCAGCTCTACTCCCGGAGCACGGATTCCCTGTTCCCTTATGAGTTCGTCTATTTTCCTGATCAGGCCGAATTCGCCAAGGTCCTTCAGTGTATCGGTCATTTCAAGCTCCCTTTGTTTCGAGGCCCATGGCCTGATGAAGATCCCTTGTTGCCTTTCCGGGGTCTTCCTGGCAGCAGACTGCGGAGATCACGGCAATGCCGTAAGCGCCGGCAGACAGAACATCCTTAACGTTGTCGGGCGATACACCCCCTATGGCGATGATTGGCAGAGGAATGGATTCAACCACCTTTCTCAGGATATCAATACCACTGACGGGGCCTGCATCGTCCTTTGAAGTGGTCGGAAAAACCGGGCCAAATCCGACATAATCGGCCCCTTCCCTCAGGCACTTCTGGGCCTCTTCGAAGGTCGCTGCAGAACCTCCAATAATGGGATCCGGCCCCAGCAGGTCCCTCGCAAGGGGAATCGGGAAATCATCCTGCCCCAGGTGCACTCCATCAGCCTTGGCCGCTATGGCAACATCTACCCTGTCATTGACTATGAATACCACGCCAGCCCTTTCACACAATTCCTTCATCTCGCAAGCCGTTTCGATCATATCCCGGGTAGAGCCGGTCTTCTGCCTCAATTGGATGGTGTTCGCACCTCCTTCAATGGCCAGGCGAGCAAGGTCCACATGGGAGAACCTCGCTTGCAGGGCCGTGTCGGTCAATACATGGAGGTTTCCTATTCTTTTCATGGCACCTTCCTCAAAGTCCTACCGGCCTCCATATGCCGTCCCTGAGCCATAACCTGGAGAATGGCTCCCCAACAGGCAAAACCTTTCCTTCCAAGGTCCCCGCATCTATTTGTATGTCCTCTTGGTGGCGCTCTGGATCCCACGGCTGAAGGATAAGAGCACCCTTTGGCAGGGGAACCAGGCGGGGAAATCGCGGGGCTCCCCACGACCTTGTCTCCAACTCCTTGTTCAGCCTCTGAAGCCCTTCATACTCGATGAGTTCATGGAGTGTCACGATGGTCGGGGGACTCAGGGCAATCTTGCCCTCCAGGTTCAATTGGAGGGCCTTCCGGGGGCCGATCCACATGCCATCGATGGTCTCTCTGGTGTCAGGGCTGCACCTTTGATCCTCTGGCATCCCGGCTACAAAAAATCGCGTATCAAAGTGCTTGCGCATGAGTTCCGGGGTAAGCCAGTGGGACCATCTGGCCAACAGGGAAAAACCAAGGATCCAGCCCTCTCCTGCGACCGTCTCCCAGAACCACCCCCGCTTGAGGCCCTGGGAAAGCCTCCTGTTGCACAGGCTTTCCATCCTATCTCTGGATCTCGCCCCACTCAGACGACAGAGCATCGCACCTGCCTCTTCAAAGGTCTCCCGAATTGCGGTTATGGCGTAGGCCAGGATGTCCTCCAAGGCCAGACCGTTGCCCAATCTCTCCATTATTTCCTGAGGGGCCATGTCCACCCTGTCCTCCCACAAATCATCGACCCTGTCCTCTCTGTCGACCGCACCTCCGGGGAAGACATAGTTCTCGGGGAAAAACGCGCTTTCTGCGCTCCTCTTAAGGAGATAGACCTGCAGTTCCCCTCCCCTCTCTCTGACCAGGATCACCGTGGATGCAGGTCTCCACCCTATCTTCAAACCTCTCCCTTCAATCTTCTCCACTGGGCCCTTCCCTCGCTATTCAGTCGGATTTGACTTTCCCGTGACCTTGGGAAAATAATCGGTGTCTCGCAGTTCAACAATACCCTTGATGATGAGATCGGGCTCCTCCATCTTCAGGGTCTCATAGGGATCAATACCGGAAAGGACCCCAATGGTGGCCATCCCGGCTGCCTTGCCCGCCCTTATGTCTGCCCTGGTGTCCCCAACGTATACGCTCCTGTCAGGTGCAGCACCCATTTGTCTGACGCATTCCAGCAGGGGATCCGCAGCCGGCTTTCTCCTCTGTGTATCATCTGCCGCAATGACCGCATCAAGGAGCTGGTCCACTCCCGATTCCCGTAGGGGGAATAGTTTTACCTCCAATTGGTCTCTCGGTGTGGATGTGGCAATGCCGATCTTGACCCCGCCGGCCTTAAGGTCCTTCAGGATATCACCCGCGCCGGGGAATAGGCCTGCTTGATCCCGAAAGATCTGCGGGTATATCTCCCTGATGATCCCCCAGGCCTTTGTTATCAAGGCGTCTTTCTCCTCCTGATCTGTTGCCGGCAAGACCTCGTCCCAGAGAAAGGCCCCGTCCACCACCGCATTGAGGATCCTTTTCCTGGAGACGGGTGGCACGCCTATTCTCTGGAAGGCAATTTCCATGATCATGAAATAGGCCTCGGTGGAATCAATAAGGGTCCCATCCAGGTCAAACAGGACCGCATCAGGGATAGCCCCCTTGCCACACTTGCCCATACTAATCCCCATCAACCCTTCCTATCCGGACCGTTAAAGTGTCTCCCTCCCGCAGGCCCAAGGCATCCTTCAACCTCAAGGGAGCGATGATTTCAACGGTTGTCCTTCCATGAACCATGACCCTTTCCTCCGGTATGAGGATGGCGCCTTCCACCGGACCTATTGTGGCAGGGAGTGTTTGAGCAGTGCAAAAGTCCTTACTCGGAGGGGCTAAAACCACGGAATCTTCTCCCTTCATGGCCTCCAGAGCCCGTAGGCTTTCCTCATCCACCTCCAGGTTCAATGTCCCCGGATAGGGCCTGAAGCCAAGTTTCTCAAGGCACTGTCCCTGGACCCAATCCAGTTGCGTGAAGTACGACGCTTTCCTGACACCACCGACGACCTTACCCCGAATCACGACCTCTTTTCCCCTCGCTCCTTCACCCCTTTTCGTCATCTACAAATCCCCCTCAAACCACTTCTTCTTGTTGAAGTCATCGGGTGAATGGGGCAGCGCTCCTTTGACCAAGGACCCGAGCTTCTCCAAGATCTCGTGCTCACCCGATTCCTGTGCGGCTAAGGATCTTATGGCCCTTCCAATGGTCATGTCAAGTCCCGGCTGGATCTCGTCCGCGACATCCCCTGGGAGACGTCGGAAGCCCGCAACAAGGTTGTCGACCCAGTTTCTCAGGGAATCCAGGTCCAGGTCCTTCTTTCCGTATACGTACCCCTCCAGTGCACCGGCTGATGCCGCAAACTCGTATATCTTCCTGTAGATATGCATTGGACCCCATCCTCCTTCATCGACTTGAGACACTTCGGATATCCCAGGCTCGGCACTTCACAAGATGATCCGGTTTTTGAGGGACCTCGACTCCCCTGCCGAGATAACCCTGATGGCAGGGAGACCCCTCACCGGGCACTTGTTCTCACATATACCACATCCAACGCACCTTTGAAGGTCCACATAAGGGAGCTGGAACTCCTTCATCTCTCTTCCCGGCCCGTAGACCTTATCCTGTTTGAGGTAGATGGCCTTGGGAGAGGTGGGACAGTGTTCCTCGCAGACTATGCACGGGAAATTTCCGGACCAGGGCAGGCACCTCCCCCTGTCTATGAAAGCAGAGCCGATCTTGATGGGTCGTTCGATCTTTTCCTTTGCGGTGATCTCTTTGATCGCACCGGTAGGACATACGCTTGTGCACAGCGTACACGTGTATTCGCAGTAGCCCATAATCATGATCAACCTGGGCGTCCACAGACCCGCCATACCGGCTTCCGCCAAGGTGGGGTTGATCGCGTTGGTGGGACATACCTTCATGCAGAGGCCGCACCGCTGGCAGAGCTCCAAGAATTCCTTTTCGGGCACGGCCCCGGGGGGACGAATAAGACGCGCGTCCGACACCCTATGGATCTGTCCGTCCAGCCTTCCCAGAAAGGGGAGAGAGACTCCGGCCAACAGTCCCCCGAGGAGGGCCCTGCGGCCGACGTCAGGGGCCCTGTTGACACGTGGCGACAATAGGAACTTGAAGTCCAGGGCGCTTTCAGGGCAGACCCCAACGCAGTTGAAGCACGCCAGGCATTCGGAAGACTCCCAGGCCTCTCCAGGATGCGGGCTCGCCGCACCCTGGCACCTCTTGTCGCACTTCATGCATTGGGTACATTTGTCCTCATATTTTACCAGCTTGAGAAGACCGAAGCTGGAAAAAACCCCCAACAGGGCCCCGAGGGGACAGAGCACCCTGCACCAGAAACGGGGACGAATTCGATTCAAAAAGACTATGCCCAGAAACATGAGGCCCATGAACCAGGCCATGTGATAGGCCTTGGGCTCATAGCCAAAAATGGGGGCCAGGAGGACCTCGGATCCATAACTGAGGAGGTTGAGGACCTTGACATCGCTTTCTGCCAGCAGATCAAAGAGGGACCGAATCCCCACCCCGAGACCCGGTAGAATCGCCAGGCCAATGGACCTGAAAAGAAGAGAAACCGGATCCGTAATCCCTGCCAGATTGAGTCCCATCAGGGCGCCAACGAGTATGAGGACGAGGACAAAGTACTTCACCCTTTGACTTGCCCCCTTTTGGTTGGCCCTTATCATGCGGCTGCCCTTGAGGGCCGGCCTGACCCTGCCGACTAGATGATTGATGGTCCCGAGAGGGCACACGAAACCGCAAAATATCCTGCCCAAGAAGATAGTCAAGACGAGGACCCCTGCGCCCCACATGAAGCCCTTGATGAGTTTAGCGCCTGCCAGTAAGGAGGTCACGCCTACCAGCGGATCCAGCTTGAAAAAGAACGTCACGGGCCGATTCAGCCTCAGGTCTTCCCGTGAGGACATGGCTCCAGAATAGTCAATGGCGACGTCTTGTGGAAGGCGACTTTCCACGAGGAGGCAAAGAAACAGGATCAGGAAGAAACCCTGGGAGACCCTTCTGAGCCAGAGGAGATGTCTTGCCTTCACAGGACGACCTTCTTCCCGTCTAGCTCAGCGAACTTGGAGGTCCCAAGGCCCCATTTGTCGGCGAGCTTTATGAAGCTGATCCTCCCGGGATCTCTGCCAAAAAGCGTGGCTGCCATGGCGTCGGCTGCCACCGGGTCATCGCTCAGGATCACCGTGTCTCTTGAAGAGACATCTTCCAGGCTGCCCCCTGAGGGCCCGTTCC
>JAFDHO010000280.1 GCA_019308745.1 Deltaproteobacteria bacterium | reverse complement strand
TTTTTGCTCCAAGTGTAAGAAGTGTGCGAGGGAGTGTCCTTCGGGGGCAATTAGCAGTGGTGACAAGGTTTTCTACAACGGCTATGAGCGATGGCCATTGGATGTGGAGAAGTGTGCCAGCATGAGGATCGGGAACAAGGCTGGGGCCAGCTGTGGTGTCTGCATGACCGTGTGTCCCTGGAACAAACCCTTTACTCCATTTCACCGGTTCATCATGTGGACCATGCGGAATATTCCCCTTGCCAGGAGGTTTGCCATCTGGGGAGATGATCTTATGGGATACGGCAAGCCAAAGCTTGAGGACAAGTGGTGGCTGGACCTGGAGGAGGTAGACGGGGTTCTCAGGGTCCCCGAGCGGGCCGGGAACAGGAAGAACCTCAAGGCGAGATCTTGACGAGGTGTTTGATGTCTTGAAGTCAAAGGAAGGGACCAGGAAATGAGTTTTGTCAGGAGTTACAAACGCGCTTTTGATGGAAAGAGACTGGACCCTTACCCGGTGGAAGTCCTTAAGAGGGTTGATCATCCTACCACTAAAATCCGTGAGGAAGAGATCCAGAGGGTGGATGAGCGGGAAACGGGTTTCAACCGGATGATCCGTGGTGATTTTGGCCCCGTGCTTCAGAGGCAGATCGGGCGTTTCAAACAACCCCTTTCCCGGGCCCAGAAAGAGATGCTTGTCTCCCTTGCAGATAAGGTGGACGGGATCACGGCCTCGCAAAAGGCTCCCAACACGGATGACCCTGTGGCTATGGCGCGCCATATCAAGGCGACGGCCTATTTCTTGAGGGCCGACATTGCGGGGATATGCGAGTTGCCCCCCTATGCTGTTTACAGCCACAGGATGCCGGATGGCGATCCGGTGGAGCTGAATCACAGATACGCCATTGCCCTGCTCATTGACCAGGACTATAAGACCTCTGAGGCAAGCTATGGAAATGACTGGATAAGTGCTGCAATGAGTTTCCTCTCGTACTCCACGGCCGGTTTTGTCGCCTGTATCCTTGCAGAATATATCCGCCGCCTTGGTTATCCGGCCAGGGCCCATCATGCCAGAAACTACCAGGTTCTTGTCCCTCCCATTTTGCTTTGGGCCGGTCTGGGGGAAATGTGTCGTATCGGCGATATTGTACTCAATCCATTTTTGGGTGCCCGGTTTAAGGCCTCCGTGGTGACAACGGACCTCCCCCTGGCTGTGGACAAGCCCATTGATTTTGGGCTCCAAGATTTTTGTTCCAAGTGCGGGAAGTGTGCCCGCCACTGTCCCTCAAAGGCTATTCCTTTCGGAAAGAATGCTACAGTGTGGCATAATGGATACCAAAAGTGGGCGAATGATGTTGACAGTTGCACCAAGCAGCGCATAGGCAACAAGCTGGGGGCTGGCTGCGGTGTTTGCCTGCATGTTTGCCCCTGGAACAAGCCCTTCACTCCTTTTCATCGGTTCGTGATGTGGACCATGAGGAGCATCCCCGTGGCCAGGAGGCTTGCAATCTGGGGCGACGACCTTATGGGATACGGTAAGCCGAAGCTCGATCATAAGTGGTGGTTTGACCTGGAGGAGGTGGACGGGGTCCTGCGCGTTCCTTCCCGGGCCGGTGAGCGATTTGTAAATGCACCCCCCAAGGAGTAAGCAAACAGTAAAAGTGGGGAAGAAAACTGACATGGAAAAAATGACTTGTGGCCAGATAATAGTCAAATCTTTACGCCAACATGCTGTGGAGACGATCTTTGTCCTACCAGGGGCGCAGCTGGACCATCTCTTTAACGCGCTCTATGACGAGGGAGGCTCCATAAAGGTTATCCAGACAAGGCATGAGCAGGCAACGGCCTACATGGCCTTCGGTTATGCAAAATCCACAGGCAGGGTTGGAGTATTTGCAGTCGTGCCAGGGCCAGGATTCCTGAATACCACTGCGGCCCTTTCCACCGGATATGCCTGCAATACGCCCATGCTTCTTGTTTCAGGCCAGATTCCCCTATCCCGGATTGGTATGGGCGTAGGAATGCTCCATGAGATACCAGACCAACTGGGAATGATAAGAGGTGTAACCAAGTGGGCCGATCGAATCAATCACCCCATTGAGGCGCCAGGTAAGGTCCGAGAGGCCTTCACGCAACTTTCCACAGGCCGCATCCGTCCCGTGGGCCTGGAAATACCCATGGATGTGATGGCCATGGAGGCATACGTGGACTTCAGCGATTCCCCTGCTGGCCACGAGCAACCGGGTCCTGATCCGGACCTGATAGAAGAGGCTGCTCGCCTCCTTGGCCAGGCGAGAAACCCCATGATCCTTGTGGGCGGAGGAATATTCGGCGCTGAGAGTGAGCTGCTGGAATTGGCTGAGACGCTCCAGGCCCCGGTCGTAATGACCAGGAATGCTTTTGGTGCCATAAGCAGCAGGCATTACCTGGCCCTTACGGAACCCGTCGGCTACCGTCTGTGGCCAGAAGTAGACGTGGTGCTGGCAGTGGGGACCAGAATGCAGGCCCAGATAGCGGGTGAAGGTGTTCTAGACCGCTGGTGGGGCATTGACGAAGATCTCAAGATCATACGCATGGATATTGACCCCGTAGAAATAAACAGGGTCAGGGCACCAGAAGTGGGAATCCTGTCCGATGCCAGGAAAGGCCTGAGGGCGCTCGTGGACAGGATCCCCGCTCACAACAGGAGACGAAAGTCGAGACAAGATGAGCTAACGGCACTCAAGGCTGAAGTTGAGAAAGAATTTGAGAAATTTGAACCACAGTACACCTTTATCAGGATCATTCGCGAAGAGTTGCCGGAGGACGGATTCTTTGTGTCAGAAATAACACAGGTCGGCCATGTGGCCCGCTTTGCCTTTCCGGTTTATAGACCCCGTACATACGTTTCGTCAGGTTATCAGGGTACCCTGGGTTTCGGGTTTGCCGCGGCCCTTGGTGTCAAGGTGGGAAATCCCGGCAAGCCTGTGATTTCCATAAACGGAGACGGGGGCTTTATGTACAATGTCCAGGAGCTTGCAACGGCTGTGCAGCACCGGATAGCGGTGGTGGCCATTGTATTCTCAGACAATGCCTACGGCAACGTCAAACGCTCGCAGATTCAAAGATATGGAGGAAGGGTCATCGGCAGCGATCTTCATAATCCAGACTTCGTCAAGCTCGCCGAGTCCTTCGGTGCGGCGGCCTACCGGGCCGATACTTTTGAAAAGTTGCGCTCCGCCATAAGGAAAGGCTTTGACGAGAACGGTCCGACGTTGATTGAGGTACCCGTGGGCCACTATGACATGGCTAATCCCTGGCACCTGATAATGCCGCCACCCATCAGGCCGAGAAAATGATCGTCGACGACAATTGCTCCAGTTTCACGTATGACGTAGCCTTTTCAGACTATTCGCCCCAAAGTGCAGTTTTTGATTCAATAGGCTTTACCAGTGCCAAAGGTTTTACCTGGCAAGACCCATCAACCAGACACATGTTTATCTAGTGATTGTGAAGACTGGCGGAGCGATCCAATAGAAAGAAAAGGAAAGTGTCCCAGCTTGTCTGGGGGTCCGGTGACGAGGCCGGAAGCAATGGAAATTCTCATGACCTTGTTGCGTTCATTTAACACAACTCAGCTGGATCCATACCCCATGCACGTCCTCAAAAGGGTAAATCGTCCGACAATCCGCGTTGATGAGGAGAAGATTGATCGTGTGGACGGCAGGTACAGCGGGTTCAACAGGGCCTTTCGAGGAGAGTTCGGTCCTTTTCTCCAAAAGGAGCGCCAGCGACTCATAGCCAAGCAGCCCCTATCCAAGGCCTTTTCGAACATGCAGGCCCACCTCAGCACTATGGGAGAGAACCTGGTTGAGGCCAACACTGCCCCTCTCCCTGATGACCCTGCGCTGATCACCAGGCATATCAAGGAGACAGCCTACTTCTTGAGGGCTGACCTGGTTGGTGTTTGTAGACTGCCTCCCTATGCGGTGCTTAGCCACGACCTGGGAAAAGGT
>JAFDHO010000071.1 GCA_019308745.1 Deltaproteobacteria bacterium | reverse complement strand
CGCCCAGGCCCTAATAAAGGGCTCAACAGTTTGGATCCGCTCAATGCAGGCTACAACAAGGTCAGTTGCACTGATGTTACCCTCTCGGATGTCCTTTATTGCTTCCGTTGCGCTCAGCGTATAGAGTTCACTTCTCATTCCTCTTTTTGTCCCTCAGTTTATCAGATAGAATCTCTTGTCTCTTGTTAACAACCAAATCTCTGTGATGCTCCATAACCCTATGGAATTCTTCTTCACTCAGCCCGGTAATCCGCAAATACTCGTGAAAAGATCTTGGAACCATAGGATCATATTTCTTAATAAGTTCAAAGCCTTCCTCCCGTGTGATTATTCCCGCTCTTACATCCTGACACGCATGATCAGTTGCCCTGCCGAAGCCTCTCTTAAGATATTTTGTATAATCATGCATACCGTGCATAATACACTCAACGCTCTTGTACTTCTTGTACGTGCCGTCCATTTCCTTCCCTTCTCGCCATCCATACTCTCTAACCAAGAACTCAACTTGCCTCTCTGCATCCCAAAATATATAATTACCAAGATGGATGCCCACCACACCCACCCTTTCCATTTCCTCGGCCGAGGGCAACTGGAAGGGAAACAAATCTTTTGATGAAATCTCGTCGTTGACCATCTCTTCAGGAAAGAGCTTTGCTGACACTCTCGTAAAATAATCCCTATCGAACTTTATCAAATGATCATCAGTGTATTTGGCTCTCCCTGAGGTCTCTGCAATGGACTCTCCCCATATGATCAAGGGAATGTTGAATTTCACAGCGACCTGCAAAGGAAACGCCCCCACTCCAGCGTGACAGTGCCAGCAAACATCACCGATCTTGTAAAGCGATTCCTTTGCCAATCTATTGACAAGCTCTCTGTTGGGCGTGAACATTAGGTGGTCTATATTCAGCTTCTCTAGTATATTTCGAAGATTGTAATTCCCCTCCTCGCTGAACCAGTTATGACTAAAGGTAACCGCAAGCGGTTTCATCCCATATACCCGCTTCACAATATGAAGCTGGAAACAGCTATCTTTCCCACCGCTGATTGGAACTATACAATCATAGTTGTCGCCACTTCGGCTTTTGTAGTATTCAAGAATTTCTCGGAGTCGTTGCTCTCTTTCCACCCAATTGATATGCATCTTTTCCTCTGAAGCCTGGCAGGCTTGACATATACCCAGTTCATCGAATTTTTCACCCTCGTTCGTCTCCGGCATACAGCACCGTACGCAATACTGCAAGTCTTCATATGGGGGTCCGCCCTTGTTTTTGTTCATCCCCTTCATTGTCCCCTGCGCCTCACTCTGTTCTCTGATTGATTTCATAAATCGATTTGTTATCCTCACGGTACAACCATCAGTACTTTGTCTTTGCATACAGAAGCAAGACGAAAAGCAAATCTAATCGGAACCACACGATTAGAAATCATCATCCTGGATCATCTCATCCCGCTTAACAGCCTTCCTCGCAATTCTATTTATGATCGCCTCCATTCTCTCAGGAGGAATTCCAGTTCCAGGCCTCTTTAAACATAGATTGTCCCAAGAAAAGCGTTCACCCTTCCTGATGTCCCTTGCAGCTACGACGCTTCGACGAAACGCCTCTCTTTTTCTCAAATCTTTTTCGGTTACTGCTCGAACAGGAGATCCTAAGGCTTTACTGATTCTCAATGATCCGCTCACGATGATCCTCATTTCTTCTTTGGTCGCTGAGACCTTATGATCCCACCCGAACATATCCTTATCCAAGGTAAAATGCTTTTCAATAACGCACGCACCCTTCCCAACTGCAGCCAGAGGGATCTCATATCCAATAGTATGATCTGAAAAGCCAACCGGATAAGAAGGGTAAAGACTTCTGAACATATCCATGTTGTTCAAGTTAACCTCTTCGTCCATAGGCGGATAATGGCTCACACAATGCAAAAGTATGATGTCTCTATTCCCAGCGTTTTCGAGTGTCTCTACCGCTCTGGCGACTTCCCATAGCGAAGCCAGCCCTGTTGATAGCATTATCGGCAGCCCTTTCCTCCCAACATACTCCAGAAAGGGGTAGTTATTGCAATCCATCGAAGCAACCTTTATGAATTTGGCTCGTAGAACATCGACTAGATAGTCCACCTCCTGTTGAGAAAAAGGCGTTGATGCAAAATCAATGTTCTTCTTGTCACAGTATTCTCTCATCTCAAAAAGTTGCTTTTCAGATATACTGAATTTTTCTACGATTTCCCTTAAAGAATAGTCCTTTCTATCTCTATAATCATCATTCAAGAAGTAGTTGTCTCTATACACCTTCCCTGAGAAAATAGAATCTGCTGTCCAGCTCTGGAACTTTACACAGTGACATCCCACCTCTTTTGCCTCATCAATCAGTCTTTTTGCAAGATTCATGTCACCATTATGATTCGATGCCAGCTCAGCAACTATGTAAGGTGACCCAAAATTCTGCACCTGGAAATCTCCTATTTTGATCATAATCTTGCTCCAAGATAATGCAGTGGTACGACGTCTTCCCACCATAGTGGGATACGACCCTTGAGATATTCATTCACCTCTTGCACATATCTCTCCATCTTTTCGGGGTCTGTCAGTTTTTCTTCAAGTTCCTCTGTCTCCCTCTTAAGATCTTTGAAGACACTACGGTAAGCCTTTGGGAGCTTTCTATTTCCTTCTAATCCTCTATAATGTGCTTCCTTTACTCTTAACCCTGTTTTAATTCTTTCCTTGCTAGTCCCTTTCCCCATACCTATAATATTGCGAGAATGCTGACGATACCTAGTGAGAGGTTGGTTGATGAACTCAATGTCTCCATGCAGGATACTCGAAACAGTAGCCATCCACCAATCTACGGCAATGATGTCCTGTGGGATAGGAAACACATCATGAAGGATTCCTGGCTCAATGGCAGAATTCCCAAATCCGGCCAAATTGGCCCTCATAAGGGATTCAAAGGATATATACGTTGGTGTCCTGTTTTCATCAAGAACCCGGTGCTCTCTTCCTCCTGCTTCCACGAGCAGATCATTAATCACGAACTTCTTTCGCCCCAATCTGGACGAGAGAACTTCTATCCGTTTGCCCGAGTATAGGTCATCAACGTCTGACAGAATAATCTCCTTGAATCCCCTTTCAACAGCCTGACTAAATCCGTATTCCCTCTTTTGCGCTATCGTGGAATCCCTGTTGGCTTGCAGAACGACATATTCTTTAATATTTGCCTTTTCCAACTTCTCCCCTATGAAGCAATCTTCGAGCCCGTCCGATGCAACCAGCAGCGTGAAATCTCTTCTTGATTGTTTGGAGATCGAGGCGATGTATTCGTCAAGAAAAGCCTCACATCCGGGATATACGGCAACGAAGACACATAGCATAAGTGCTGCTCTCCACTGAATCTCAATTGGGAATCATGCTCTCAACTTCGCCGGAATTCCAAACACTTTACTGGAATCAGGGACATCCTCCGTTACAACGGCGCCTCCTCCGACGATAGCATT
Organism: Deltaproteobacteria bacterium; assembly: GCA_019308745.1. Lineage (GTDB taxonomy): Bacteria > Desulfobacterota > DSM-4660 > Desulfatiglandales > HGW-15 > JAFDHO01. Next base: position 15,204 of record JAFDHO010000071.1, on the reverse strand, counting down.
TTCACCGACAGAGATTCCCGGCAGGATCCTTGCTCCTAACCCTATGAACGAGCCGTCTCCTATAGTTACATCTCCACCCAGAGTTGCACCCGGACCTATATGACTATGTGAGCCTATTCGACAACCATGGTCTACGCTCACGCACGTATTGATTATTGTGTTTTTCCCTATATAACAATCTGCCTGTATCACAGAGCCGGCCATTATTTGGGCCCCTTTTCCCACGTGCGAGCCAGGGCAAACGAATGTGAATCTATGCACTATGGGAGGCAACATGAATCCCTTCTCGTGTAGGATTTCAAATATCCTCTTCCTCTTTTCCATAGGCACACTGATACCCACACCTACCGCCGCCGCACAGTTCTTTGAGGCGTATTCCTCTAAGACCGAATCGTCACCCAAAACTCTTGTACTTCCGATGATAATCTTTCCCCATAAATCTCGGTTCGGGTCAGTCGCGCCAAGGATGTGATACTCCCCCCTTGAATGAATGGAACAAATCACAACCTTAGCATGCCCCCCGGCTCCTACTATGATGATATCTTGCAAAACCTGCTCCCAGTGCCTTAGAAGTCTATAGACTGAGCGCTCCTTCGGTAGCTAGTATTCTGAAATTGTCTGCATTCTGACCATGTCAGCATACCACGTATCCTCGTGCATCAACTCGCTTGGGCTGCCACACTCTATGACCCTTCCCCTGTCAAGTACAATAATTTGATCCGCACTCCTGATGGTAGATAGCCGGTGAGCTATGACTATCATAGTGATCCCACCTCGGGCCCTCAAACCTTCCATTGCCTTCTGAATATATACTTCTGATTCAGAATCAAGAGCAGTCGTTGGCTCATCAAGGATAATGATTGATGCCTGCTGGAGAAGAGCTCTTGCAAGGATGATTCTCTGCTTCTGGCCCCCTGATAGTTTAACACCCCTTTCGCCGACGACGGTTTCGTAGCCCTCCGGGAATTCCCGTATGAAGCCCTCTGCATACGCCATCGCTGCAGCCCTAGCCACATCATCCATATTCGCATCAGGCCGGCAATACTTAATATTGTTCTCGATGGTGTCATTAAATAGGAATCCTTCCTGGGACACAAAGGCAATTGACCTTCTCAATATCTTCAGATCGAATTCCTCGATGGGTTGACTATCTACAGTAATCCTTCCCTCTGAAGGTACGCGTAATCTCGGTATCAGGTCAACCAAGGTTGACTTTCCTGCCCCTGACCGTCCTATGAGAGCGGTCATCCGACCCGCGGCTATCCAGATATTGATGTTCTTTAGTGCAAAATCACTCCTTTGATCATAGGCAAAAGAGACATTTTCGAATCTGATCCCTTTTTCTAATTTGAATGAAGCTACTTTTCCACCTCGAATCACTTCAGATCCGCGAGCCCTGTCCAAAAGACTTGTTACCCTGAAAAGACTTCCTGAAAACCCTGCCAGCGCCTGTCTCGAATTAAACATGTCCTTCGTGTAAGGCATTAGCCTCAATAGAATAAAGATGAATATCCCGGTCTTCGCCAAGGTCATATGAAAGACCTCAGAAGAAAGATAGAGTATAGTCAACCCCGCCAAGATCACCATTGGATCAACCGTGAACTCCATCCTCGCCCTGATTCTGGCAAGTTTATAAGTATTTTCCCTTATCTTTTCTGAGAACCCCCGAATGCTCCTTATTTCTTCTTCCTCCGTTGCAGATAGTTTGATAAGCCTTATACCATTCAGTCTTTCGACGACAGAAGCGGATATCTTGTCATTATACTTTGATACTTCAAGACCGATCTCTCCAGATCGCGTGATCCTGGATTTTAGCACGAGCCCCACACACCCCATTATGCCCATAGCAAACAAGGTCATGCCCGGCGAAAGGAAAAGTAAGAAGATAAAATACAAAACGAAAATCATCGAAGCTGCTAGGAGGTTAAAGAAGGTGAAAATTCCGCTGCCTGCGCGAATCCCATCCACTGTTAAAACATTTACCAGCTCCCCAATGCCGTGAATATCGTAAAAAGGCATGTCAGCCCGAACAAACCATCTAAAACCCTCGCCTCGGATATCCGCAAATATAGCCTCTGTGATCCAAGTAGAATAGACAGTTCTTAGATAGTTAAAGAGCTGTCTTACAATTAGCAGAAGGAAGACGAGAACCATCAGAGAAATCAGGTTCTTGGGTATTGAAAAGATGCTAAAAATGGTATCGATGTAAAGCCACATCCTGGACTCTTTCGCTAACTCTAGAAAGTCCCTCCCCTTCTCTATGTAGTCCATGACAGGGAACAACATCGCCACCCCGAACCCCTCAAACAAAGTCGCAGTTAACGTCATCCCAAGCAGCAGCACCATTCTTCTCTTTGTTACTGAAGGGAAGAACAGGACTGCTCTTATTAACTTGACTGCAAACATCTACTGTGAGAACGAGTCGAAATCACCTGATTCCGATCTGCGTTACCTTCTCTACTCTACGAAGTTTATTATGGTTCTATATGCTTCGTACCCCTAAAGTTCATCACCTTCGCGAGAGCCATCTGAAATGATCTTTTTGGCCCTAAGAACGTGTTCCCATTTCAACGGAGTACCAGCCTCAATATCCATCGCGGCAACAGAGCCTAAGACTTCCTTTAGCAGATTTGGTTTAAGGCCAGCTGCAGGTCTGAGAGACTTCACATTCTCTGAGCTAAACGTTTCCCCTCTTTTCATATCCTCGACTACAAAGAGAGAACGTCTAAGCTTTCTGTTCCTCTGCTCCTCCTCCGTAAGCTCATAAGATACTTTTCCGATGGCTTTCTCTACCAGTCTAATCTTCCGCACCATATTCTCAAACTCACTCGGTTCCATAGAGAAAGCCGTATCGGGCCCATCATCTCTTCTGGAAAGCGTAAAATGTTTCTCGATCATCCTAGCCCCCAGAGTCGCCGCTGCTATTGCTACTTCATCGCCCAAAGTATGATCCGAAAGTCCAACAGCGCAATCGAATAAGCTCTCAAGATGTCTGATAGTAACAAGATTCATGTCCTCAGAACTAGCTGGATAAGCGCTTACACATCTCAACAAAACAATATTTTCGTTTCCAGCATCTTTGACTTCTCTGACGGCCTCTTCGATCTCCGCAAGGCTTGCCATTCCCGTCGACATGATAACCGGTTTTCCCTTCTTTGCAACATATTGAATCAGCCCTAAATCTACGAGCTCGAATGATGCAATTTTGTAAGCAGGAACATCCATCCTTGCCAAGAAGTCCACTGCCTTTGTATCAAACGGACTCGAAAAGAGTATCAACCCAATCCTTTCTGCCTCCTTCTTGAGAGCTGGTTGCCACTCCCAAGGAGTACTTGCCTCCTCATACAGCTCATACAGGGTCTGCCCTGACCACGGTCCACCTTCTATTTGAAAGTGCTTCTCTGTGCTTTTCAACGTAATGGTATCTGCCGTGTATGTCTGCAATTTGACCGCATCAGCCCCACATTCCTTCGCGGCATGGAGAATTTCCACAGCTCTTTCATAGCTCCCATTATGATTTGCTGACATTTCAGCAACAACGAAACACGGGCGCCCCTGGCCTATAGCCTTATCTGCAATGTTAATCTCCCTCACTCGAAGCCCCCTATTCACTCCTCTTTAGAACGCCAGACTATGCTCTAACTGCATACCTGAACCACACTTCTTACCACCTTGCGACATATTCCATTTCCAGGTATTATCACAAATTGCCAAAAAGACCTTTATTTAGCCCACCTACAGACTGGACCTCCGGGCCTTTTCCGTTTATGTGCGAGTTCAGACAGTCTCTTCGAACTTACCCCAAGACCCTGCAATGTCAAGGAGCCCTTAATCTTCACCGTCCGTCCCGCTTATTGCCAGTGTTTCCGTCATATTGCTTTATGGAGGATAATGAATTCTGGTCTATACCCGGCATTTCCAAACAAAGTCAACGAAGCCCTATTGTCCTTAGATACAGTCGCCCTCAGTTTTTGGATTCTCAGGCCTTCATGTTTCAGCCATTTTTCGCCTGCCCTAATCATCAGACTGCCTACTCCCCTCCTTTGTTTCTCCGGCTTTACAAATATACTAACATCAGCGACTTCCTTATCGAGGTTCAAGTCAAACCGAATCACACCAACCTCTTCATCTCCTCGAGAAGCAATTAACAGAATTCGTTGCGGATCCTGCAAAGCCACTGAAAACCAATCTCGATGTTCATCATATCCCAATTCACTTGGATCCATGGAAAATTGCCTTACGGACGGGTGGTTCCGCCATTCATAGACTCGGTCACAGTCCTCTGGCCTTGCCTTTCTAAGTATTATTTCTTGCAGCATATTCACCACCTCATACCCTCACCTTTGTTACCTCACCCTGCACCTCCATGTGGTTCAGAACTCTTTCGGTGCCAAGGCCATCGACAAGCTCCTTGCCTTTCTCGCACATCGAGAATCGCAAATCATAATTGTTTAAGACCAAAAAAAGGGAATCACGTATCCTATCGGGGGACATTGCACCATGATATCCCAAGCTTAGCCCAATGCCCCGTTCCGTCACGCTTTCAGTCACTCTTTTCTGATTCTCGGCAAGGGTAATAAATATACTGGGTAACCCCATAAAAGCAATTTCGAGCGACGTTATACCCCCTGCGGCTATACATACGTCAGCCCATGCCATTAGTTCCGGCATATCTTTCACATTTTCTCTCAGCTCGATTGAGACCATAGAATTTTCAGCTGCAGAACGCAAATCGTCCAAATGAGTATTGGCAAGCCCTACAACTATGATCGCCTTCACATCACTCCTCTCAACCATCTGTAATGCTCTTATTACCTTCAAGGTTACATTGTCAGGGTCCGCTCCACCCAAAGTAACTAGTACTCTTTTGGCCACTCGAGACGTTTGACGGCGCCATCCCCGCCATTTCACAAATTCCTCTCGAAGCAGGGCGTACTTCGCCCCCAAAATCAAATCGGTGTATGCTTCGCAAGAATAGCGCACTTTTTCCCCATGAAAATTCTGATTCAAGACGATATCCGCGTAATAGTGGTCTAGGTGGCCAATATCATCGATCACCAATAGGGGCTGCCCAGCTTGCTTTATTCTGCGCTGATAGCCAACACCAAAATGGTAGCCATCCAGTACCAACCACCCGCCCCGGGACTCTTTTAACGCCTGAACCGTTTTGCTCAAGTCTTCCTCTTGCGACAATTGCTTTTTCAACATGACTACCTGAAAGCCCTCACTCAATAGGTATCTTCCGAAAATATCACTCTCCGAACCCGTAACGAAAATCGCCCTCCCTCCTCGCTTTTGGCATGCCTGAGCTAGCGCTAAGCACCTCATTACGTGGCCAGTCCCGATTTCAGCCGAAGCATCTGCACGAATAATAAGGTCTAACACCGACTAGTCTCCACCTTCTTCCGCCCGCCCTCTTTTCTTGCTTGTTGAGATGATTATCTCAGAGCTCCTTCTGGCAGACGTGTGCATTTATTTCCATTAGCCATGGCAGCCTCTTAAGGAGTGCTTCAACCTCCTCTGTGGTAAAGAAAATGTTATCAAAAGCCAAGTGGAAGAATAGCGCCTTAGCGAACAAGTAGTCTTGCTTGACGTCAACGCAATGCCTGATGTAGGATAGATTTTTTTTACTTTTGACCCACTTTACCCTGAATTTCCCGGTGTTACTTACAATGTAATGCGTCACATGCTCCCGATCTGCACGCGTTGATCCTTCGTGATAGGCCCTTTCAAGTGCATCGAAAGAAAAAACCTCCGTATCAGTTCCTCTCGGAAACGTCCGTTCAATAGTATTGCTAGAATAGTCAATTCTATTTTCCAGAAACAGTTTTACCGTTCTTCGCGTAATTGCAGGATCAATGAAGGGACAATCTCCCGTTATCCTAACGATAGTCTCTGCTTGAATCTCTTTTGCCGTCATATAGTATCTTTCAAGGACATCTTCTTCGCTTCCCCTAAAAACACTGATGCTTTCCCTTTCAGCAAACCTGACAAGCGGATCATCTCTACCTAACTTAGAGGTAGCTAGGACAACGTCATCGATTTCTGGAACTTTTCTTATTCTTTGGAACGTGTGCCACAGCATAGGAACACCACCTATTTCCTCCAGAACCTTTCCTGGGAATCTTTTTGACCCCATTCTCGCTTGTACGATCGCTACTGTCGCCATACCCACCCTCTTCTAGCAGAGCTTTTGGAACAGCCACCACGTGACATCATCGAAGCAGCTTACTCTCTTCCAAAGAAACCCATAGGCCAAAAGCCGAAGCTCGGGCCACCTGTCAAGATAAAATCCTCCGAAATCCCTTTTGAAAAGCATTCCATCATGACCTCTATACTTCACCTCAACAGGCTCCGGTGAAAAATATTCAACACATAGAACATATCTTCTTGATACACGATGTATTTCACTACATAGCCTAAGCAAATCATCTGGATGAACATGAATCAGAACACCGCACGTGAAAACCATATCAATACTGCTTTCCTGAAAAGGGAGGTCAAAACCATCCATATTAACCCCTTGCTCCAAACAGATTTCTTTGTCGTTCACTAGAATTTCATATGCCTTTCTGTTTGGCTCCACTGCATAAAAAACCCCGTTCCACCCACACCGCCTAAGCCCCTTAAGATTTACCCCGATGTTTGCGCCTATTTCCAGAATTGAGATATCCTTGCTGATTCCAGCAGATACAAGAAGCTTGTCCAGCTCCTGGCCTCTTTCCCTAATTTGCTCAGATGAAAACAAATTCCTTTCCACATACTTGTTGCCAAAATCACCCGTCCAAAACCCTAACTGTCTCGTTTTCATTTCCTTCACTCGGGCCTATCGCTCTAATCTATCATCAAACCCTGAAAATACTCCTGATTAGGCTCCTCCACCTCTTCTCTCAATGCCTCTTTAAGGCATTTTTCATCGAAAATAACTCGACCCCACTTATCTATCCACGCTTGCACAATCCGACATCTTTTGGAGACAAGCTCGAAGGAATTCCCCCTCCAAATTTTCCCTTCTATCTCAATAACTATGATTGGCCTGTTTGTGCAAACGGCTATCCCAAAGGCGGAAGTATCGGTGTGAGCAAATAGATATGCATCACACAGATGAACGACATTTTCAAAAGGTTCACTCGTTACCGATCCAGAAAACTCTTCGAAAATTCCTTCAGCTTCCTTCTTCCTATCTGGATGCACCTTATAAACCGTCCTAAAGCCCATTCGATTCATAAAATCTAGAAGCCTGAGCTCAAGATGCAAATGCATCATAGAAAAGTGCCCAGGAAACCCCAAGTACCGATACTGATTCATCGGGAATCCGATTAGCATGACGGTTTCAATTTTTCTCGGCAGCGGACACTGATGGTTTTTGGACGCCAAAATACGGTAGAAATCCGTCCCAGTCGATGATATCTGTGTCTCAATCCCGTAAGGACAAATCGATTCCTTCTGAGCTTCAACATAATTTCGAATACTCTTTTTTGTTGAAACAACATACTCGTCACAGTGGGAAAGCTCGTTCGCGGCAAAAAAAGGGGAAAGATGACATCCGAACGTGTTTCCATGCTCAAAGCCGACTATGCGAGTACCAAACCTATTCTTCAGTCCGAAGGATATAGCCTTATTCAACGGCTTCGCAACCTCACCCAATAGTAAAAGGTCTATCTTCCTTGCGAAATCGCGAATGATCTTCCAATATACCCAATAGCTGATATACAACATTTGTGCTGAAACCCCCTTGAGGTATCTCTCCAAGAACTCATCCGAAAACAAACCAATTCCTCTAGATACCTCTAACAATCTCTCAACAAGGCAGTCTGTCCTCTCCTCGATTTCCTCAACTTTCGCATGTCGCTGGGCTGTAGAAGGTAATAGTCGCAGGAAGTCTATGCTTGACATATGAGAGACAATAAGCTTATTTCTCCTGCAATACTCTCCCTTCAAGTGCCCAAATGATCCAAGACTAACTACCCTCTTCTCAGTCATAACCTTCTTCACGATACTGCCACAACTAAAATGATTCCTTCCCAGCAGCTTTATCATATGTTTTAGGTTATTCCTGAATCTTTGGCTGAAGGACGGTCTAACTTGCCCAGCTGGCTCTGCGTTTCGTTGTGCCAAAATATCAGAGTAGTAGCGAGACCTGTCATCAAACACCAGATCGTAACCCATTTCTCTAATTCTTGTTATGACAAGTAGAGTATGCATAATCATACTGTACTGTTGTAACAAGGCAACATTTGAGAGCATAATGTCTTGCAATGTTTGTGAAGTGTTTCTAACCTGGTCAAAGAAGACCCGACTTATTTCACGTACTAAGGCAAAGTACTCATCGTCGGTCACTGGCCAGAAAAATTCCTTTCGCCAGCGGTTAGCTCCGATTTTCTTTACGCCGAATACGTCAACAGCGAAGTCTTTCAAAGCTAACGCTTCTCCTTCACAACATGACTTATTCCAACTTCCTTTCCCATGCCTAGTCAAAATCAAGTTCTTTTGACTCGCTTATCAGCTTTCTCACCTCCCGCACCGTCAGGAAGCGATTATTTGTTCTAGAGTTGTATTCGAAATTATCATGCACAGGCTTCGACCCAACATAGTTGAAGCGGCGTGCCCAAAAGAGAAAGTTCGGTTGAATGATATAGTAATCGCCGAGGTCCAAGGTTCTCTTCGCGTCATCCTTTGTAATCAAAACCTCGTGGAGCTTCTCTCCGGGCCGAACTCCGATAATCTCCTTTTTGCATCTAGGGCAAATCGCCATGGCAAGGTCTTCGATTCTCATGCTCGGAATCTTTGGAACAAAGAGCTCCCCCCCTACCATCTTCTCCATGCAGCTCAACACAAACTCAACTCCCCGCTCCAGGGTTATCCAGAACCTTGTCATGTTTGGGTCTGTGATCGTCAAGGTACCTGTTTCCCTTTGCTTGAGGAAAAGAGGGATCACGCTACCTCTGCTGCCGAGGACGTTTCCATAACGCACGACACTGAAGATGGTTCCGTTCCTTTTGGTATAGGAATTCCCTGCAATGAAGAGCTTGTCCGAACACAGCTTCGTGGCCCCATAAAGGTTAATGGGGTTGGCGGCTTTATCAGTGCTCAGGGCTATCACTTTCTTTACTCCCTGATCGATCGCAATGTTGATGACATTCTGAGCTCCGATGATGTTTGTCTTGACCGCTTCAAAAGGGTTGTATTCCAAGGTGGGGACTTGCTTGAGCGCAGCTGCGTGAATGATATAGTCTACTCCCTGAAACGCCCTGTTAAGCCTTTCAACATCCCTTACGTCCCCTATGAAATATCTTATTGGGTGATTCTGCGTGGGGAACTTCTGGGCCATTTCCCATTGTTTGAGTTCATCCCGGCTGAAGATGATGAGCTTCTTGGGCTTGTATCTCTTAAGGATTATTTCTGTGCACTTTTGCCCGAATGATCCCGTACCGCCCGTGATCAGTATTACTTTGTCGTTAAACATTGTTCTCTCCAAAAATATCTAGATTTTTCTTTGATCCAAATGCAGGTTGAGACCTTTGAAAACCCTCTTTGGGAACCGGAATGTTTTCCAAAGGCCGATATCCGTAAGCGAGGCTCCTCAGCAATTCTTCTTAGGTTATTCAATGGTCTCAGATCAGGAAGGGGATAACAAACCAATAACAGCGTCGATCACATACTGAACCGTTGCATGATCCATGTCCGGAAACAAGGGGAGGCTCAGGCAGCCGGCAAAGTACTTCTCGGTTTCCGGAAAACGCCCGAAATCACGTTCATGGTCCTGCCCGTAAAAGGGTTGCCTGTAAATCGGGATATAGTGGACTTGGCAGTAAATACCGCGTTTCCTGAGTTCGAGGAAAAGATCGTCCCTCCTTACTGTGGAATTGACTCCTAGCCTCAGGGGATACAGGTGAAAACAGGGATCTGTGTTTTCAGGCCAGGGAGGAAGCGTAACGATCTCCTCCCTTTCCAAGGGCACGAAGGCCTCATTATAGATTCCAACAATTTCTTGCCTCCTCTTCTTGAACGTCTCCAAGCGTTTTAGCTGCGAAATACCCAGGGCACATTGGATATCCGTTATCCGCGCATTGAAGCCCAGCGCTTGCATTTCATAGTACCAAGGGCTGGAACTCCAACCCGTAGTTTCATCCCAATAGTTGACTGTCTTTGACAGGAACCTTGAGACACCTCTTTCGACTCCATGGTTGGAAAGGAGCCTCAATTTCTTCGCCAATCTGTCGTTGTTCGTGAGTACAGCGCCCCCTTCCCCGGTGGTTATTGATTTCACAGGATGGAAAGAAAAAATCGCCAAATCCGTGTGATGACACGAACCGCATTTGTATTCGCGCCCCTCACATTGATAGGTTGAGCCGATGCTGTGGGCAGCATCTTCAAGGAGAAAAAACCCGAATTTCTCTGACAACTTCTTGAGTCCAGGAAGGTCGGCTGGTATGCCTGCAAAATCAACGGGTACAACGACCTTTGGGATCTTGATCTCCTCGCAATATCTTCTTACTCCATCCGGTGACAGGCAGAGGGTTGCTCTGTCAATGTCCACAAAGTCGGGGGTACCGCCGCAATAGGCAATGCAATTGGCAGAGGCCAAGAAAGACAGGGGCGAGGTCAAACCCAAATCCCCAGGGCCTATTTCCAGGGCCATGCAGGCCAATTGAAGGGCCACAGTGCCGTTCGACACAACGATACAGTGTTTGGCTCCGCATTGCTCAGCCAAGGCTTCTTCGAATTCCTTGACCTTGGGACCCTGGGTAATCCAATCGGAGCGCAATACCGAGCAGACTGCTTCAATGTCATCCTGGTTGATGCTCTGTCTGCTGTAAGGTATCTTTTTCCAAGGTCTCAAATTCCCTTTCCTTTTCTTTTTGTTGTGTCAATAAGGCTCTGGTACGTGCCGTTTTCCTTATTCCTGAGTCGTGCGGGACTTCACGGATCGAAATGTTCGGACTGGGGTGAGACCTTAGGAAGACCCTCTTTGGGAACGGCAGCATGGTTGCCTCACTCCAAGCCAAGCATAATCGGGGCTCGACCATCCTTTTTCCTGCAGAGGGACTCCTGGCTTGCATACAACTAGACAGGTGAGACTCTGTTCCTGGATTTTTCGTATTTCAGGCCGCAGGCATCGCAGCTAGCCTTGCCCTTCTTGTCAAAATGAAGTTGGATACCGCACTGGCACATCCAGCCCTTGATTTTTGCGGGGTTGCCGACCATGAGGGCATAATCGGGCACATCATCTATCACAACAGCGCCGGCACCTATGAAGGCAAATCTCCCCACCGTGTGGCCACAGATAATTGTGGAGTTTGCGCCCAATGTGGCGCCTTCTTTGACCAGGGTCGGCCGAATCTCCTTCTTGCGTGGGATGTAGCTTCTCGGGTTATACACATTGGTGAAGACCATGGACGGCCCACAAAAGACCCCGTCTTCGAGAGTTACTCCTTCAAACACGGAAACATTGTTCTGTATTTTTACCCTGTTGCCGATGGTGACATCAGGGCCGATCACCACGTTTTGCCCGATGCTGCAATCCTTTCCTATTTTGCTCCCCTTGATCACGTGGGAGAAGTGCCATATCTTCGTTCCCTCCCCCAATTCGCATCCGGGATCGACCACCGCGGAATCGTGAACCATGGCCCCTGGAAAACCCGCCTCCTTCGGCGCCTCGCTCACTGGAACTGCTTTGCCTTCCTGTTCCAGGCTTCTCTGGCAGGCCTGGAGCACCCGGAGGACCCTGATGGCCTCTTCCCCGTCTGTCTTTGGCGTAAGGCCCTCCCGGATGCAATCAATGAAATGGCGGCACTCTTCTCTTAAGGGCTCCCTTCTTTCAATGGGTATCTTTTCCGCCTCCTTCTTGTCCGGCACAGGAACGTGATCCTTCCATACGATCCTGTGGGGATAAAGGAGCAGCTTGTGTTCCGGTTCCACGTCATCGAACAGGGCCATCTTCCTGTCACCCACGACCACCAGACGTTGCTCCTTGTAGGGATGAAGCCAGCTCACAAAGATGTGCGCCTTTATGCCTGAAGGGAAAGAGAGATTGCTCAGGGTCACGTCCGCAACCCTCTTGTGGAGATAGTTGGCCCCTTCGCTTATCACCCGTTCTGGCATCTCGCCGGTCAGAGAGAGGATGACCGAGATGTCATGGGGCGCAAAACTCCATAGTATATTCTCCTCTCGTCTTATTTTCCCGAGGTTTAGGCGATTGGAATAGATGTATTCGATCTTGCCAAGCTCACCCTCTGAGACCAGTTGCTTGAGCTTGATGACACCGGGATGATAGTGCAAGAGATGCCCTATCATGAGGACCTGCTGTTGTGTTTTGGCCAGTTCGTTGAGCTCCATGCCCTCCCTGACGTGTAAGGCTATGGGCTTCTCAACAAAGACATGTTTCCCTGCTAACAGGCCTTGTTTTGCCATCTGGTAATGGGTTTCGGCCGGCGTCGCTATGGCAATGGCATCAATAGAGCTATCTTTAATGATCGATTGGAAGGAATGGGTGGTCCGAATCTCCGGATAACTCTTTGACACCCCTTCAAGGCGATCTCTGTTGCTGTCGCAGACCGCCGCAAGACTCCCTATCCCGTGGAAATTCCGAACCAGGTTCGTTCCCCAGTACCCTGCGCCAACGACTGCTACTCTCACTTCTTGTGCCATCTCGTCCATCTGGTTTGTTTGGTTCATCTGGTCTGTTTAGTCTATTTGGTTTATTTGGTTTGTTTGGTCGGTTTGGTCTTTATCGTCAAAAGCGGTTGGAGTCCGCACTCGGTCATGCGGGAGCATGACCCTCCAAGGCCTTTGAAAACCCGTTTTGGGAACGGCAACACGGTTGCCTCGGTCCAAAACATAATGAAAAGGGAGAGAACTTCCTCAGATTTCGTCGAGCAGCAGGAGCCATTGACAATTGCAGGAGAGATTTTCAAAAGCCTCAGAACTACCATTTATTCTATCAGGTTCTTGACCGCTTCCAAACGCCTAAGGTCAAGGTTGTCCTGATCCCTGCCCATAGCCTTTTTGGCCTTTATCAAATCGTCTATGTGCATGATGAAGATAGGTTCCCCCCCGTATGTCGATTGCATCCTCCTTTGCCAGGCTGAAGAAAAATCGACACCGGAGATCCCCATCATGATGTCTATCCGGTTGGGGGCCACTCCAATTTGATAGATCAGTTCGGGGTTGCAGAAATCCTCGTGAGTGACACCCTCGAGCGATGCTCCGAAGGAGGCGAGTGCTTCCCAGACCTTGCCGGCATTTTCCTCGGACGGTTCGACCCATATGTCGAGATCCTTTGTGTACCTGGGCTCGGCATAGAAAATGACCGCGTAGGCGCCTACAACAAGGTATCTAACGCCGCAGTCGTTGAATGCTCTGAACAGATCTTTGAAGTCTTGATTCACCAATGTCCTTGCCTTTGATGCTATTTACTTCCGAGACCATCTGCCATGCCGCTTCAAACTTCCCTTCGCTCCCGACCTTTCGCCAAAAAATGAGGTCAAAGCTCCTGTCATCGTCACTTGCCCTTACCAAACGGGCCATTCGCGTGATTTGTCGGCACTGGTCTTTCTTGTTGGTCTGGTTCATCTGGTCTGTCTGGTCTATCTGGTTGGTCTGGTTTGTTTGGTCTTTCTCGTCGAGATGGGTTGGAGCCCTGGTTAGTCATGCAGAAGCATGACCCTCCAATCCCTGGAGGGACGGGTTCCACCCCCTCCATTTCAACCTGACAATTCTGGGAAGGTTACGCAAAGGTCTCCTAGCTTTGTCTTCATTAGTGGATTATTTCGACTTTTGGACAAATGGGCTGAAAGAAAGATTTCTTTGAATGCCTATCGCGAATTTGGCTGTGAGGACCCGGGGGGTTATGAAAAGGGCACAACCTACCATTTTTGCATTTCATATATTTGATGAATATAGTATCTCATATCATTTTCCAAGGTCTTCCAATCAATCTTCACCATCATTGATGAAATACCTCTTTCTTTTTCCAATAACACGCGATCCAGCAATTGTTCAACCTGGTAAGCGGCCATTGCAGGGTCGTCCAAAAGGGCCTCTTTCTTCCGTGCCATCTCATAGCATTTCAGGAAATGGGGTTGCCTTGCCCCCATCCAAAATGTTTTGCCTATAAAGAAAAAGTCAATCAAATCTTTTTCCTCAAATCGGCTCGCAATTGCGCATAACTTATTGGAAGCTATGTTCTCAAGGGTATCTACGAGAATCTCACCCCCTGACAGCAGGTTGACCATCGCCCTTTCTTCGTCCTGTGACAGGGGATCGAAGACCACGTCAACTTTCACACCCTTTATTAAGTATGAATAAAACTCAGTAGATGATTGTATAAGAATCAGATCCTCCCTAAAGGTCCTCTTGAACGCCTCATCTATGTCATCAAGTTTGGAGTAATTTATCGTGAAAAGATCCAGGTCTTCGGAAGAGCGATGATGGAGATAGAAGACAGAAAGGGCCGTGCCTCCGGTAATAAAAAAATGCTCAGAGATGAGCTTGTTAGAGCAGATTATTTTCAGCACGTCACGCTGGGTTTCAGAAGCAAAACAAGAAATGTCTTCTTTAGGCGATATTTCCATATACTTCAAGCAACCTTCTCCATCTCTTTTTGGCCCTTCCGGAGATTCTCAGGTCATTCAACTTTGCTTTTATCTCCGCGATTTGAAAAAACTCTGCTGTATCCTTTACCCGCCCCCTTTCAAGGAATCTTGCCATAATCCAGTCTACAGTCTTATCATCTCTGCTTGCTCTAGCCTGGCCCAAGAATCTCTTGAGCGTCTCTGAATTGCACAGTTCGGGATAGTCCCAGAAAACGGCTTTTAGATACTTTTCACTTTCTTTAGGGTTTGATCCTTTGGATTGGTTCATGCGGTCTTTCTCGTCTATCTGGTCCATCTCGGCGAAATGGTTTGAATCCTATTCGGTCATGCGGAAGCATGCCCCTCCAGTCTCGATATCTCGATCCTGGAGGGACGGGTTCCACCCCGTCCGTTTTGGGTTATTCCAGAGAGGGGCCACTCTTGTTGCGTGAGACTTTTGAAAAACTCGCTTGAGACCGGCAACAGGGTCGCCTCGCTCCAGAACTTGATGAAAGGTAACATTTTAGCCGTTTGAAAAGCGATTCAGAGAACTCGGTGATGGACGAACGGGGGTGATGATGCCTTTTCTTGCGTTCCGAGCCTCCCGGGCTGGTCTTTTCTGCGACTT
>JAFDHO010000070.1 GCA_019308745.1 Deltaproteobacteria bacterium | reverse complement strand
CCCTCCTTTCCGAGCTGGAGGCTCTCCAAGCCGGAAGCCGCCAGTCACTCCAGAAAAGGCATCATCACCCGTTCTCCCTATCTGAGGAGGCATTTCAAAAGGCTAAAGTGTTACTATCTTTTTAATATCGTGACGGCGCTGTTGGGGCCCGCACCCCTTGAATGGGCCAGACCGATCCTGGCCCCGGCAACCTGCCTGGGTCCGGCCTCTCCCCTTAACTGCAGCACAATTTCACCAATCTGGGCGATAGAAGTGGCTCCCAGAGGATGCCCTCTGGATATCAGCCCCCCGTCCGTGTTTACAGGAAGCCTTCCATTGATTTCAAAAACCCCTTCCCGGAGCAATTCGGGGGCTTTCCCCTTTTTGCAAAATCCCAGTTTCTCCAGATTCCAGAGTTCCGACGGGGCCATGGTATCATAGGCCTGGACCACATCCATCTCTTCCGGCCCGTAACCCGAAAGTTCATACGCCTGTTGGCCTGATAGTTCCACCATGTCCAATGGGGCGGGAAACTTGAGACTTTTCACTGGATTTGCCCCCCCATAAACGCCGCTCACCAGGACCGAGGCGGCCACGGTAACGGCCCTTTTTGCGGATTTGAGTCGATCCCTGCTGCAAAGGACGGCCGCCGCCGCCCCATCGGACAGGGGGCAGCAGTGAAGCAGGCGAAGGGGCCGGGCCACCATTCGAGAATTCATGACCTCCTCAAGTGTAACGGGCTTCCGGAAGCTCGCGTTTGGATTCAACGCGCCGTTCTTGCGGTTTTTTACGGTGACCAGGCTGAAATCTTCCACGGTCGCGCCGGTCTCCGTCATGTATTCTACGGCTTCATTGGCATAATTCGCGGGCTGAAAATTGAATCCCATCTTCAGTTCATAGGGTCGAAAAGCCGTGCTGGGTATCGGGCCCCGGGGCATCTTTTCAAAACCGACCGCAAGGGCGACATCATGAATTTCCGCAGCGACCGACTGGTACGCCAACCTGACTGCCGACGCGCCGCTGGAGCAGGCATTCTCCACATTGACAATAGGTATACCGCTCAGGCCGATTTCCTTCAGGACCTGATGCCCCGAACAGGTCCCCTGGTAAACGCTGCCGCAGAATGCCGCCTGTATGTCGCGCCATTCCATGTCGGCATCCTTCAGGGCATTCAGTACGGCCTCGGACCCGAAGTCATAAATCTCCTGGTCTTCATAACGCCGCCACGGTACAAGCCCGATGCCGGCGACCACAACTTCTCGCATCTCATTTAACGGTTTCATTGACCATACCTTTTCTCAGCGTATATTTGGCTGTAAGCTATCGATTCCGCTCTGTGTCTGTGAGAAAAAAATTGGTCATGGGGATCTCTTTTCAAGTTTGTCACTCACAAGACACCTGATTTTCTGACCTCCGTGATAGCCCATTTCCAGACACCCCAGGAAAGGCACAGAGGACCATGCCGACAAACAACATCCTGGCCCGGCGGCGCTGAGATGACCTGTTAGGCTTTGGTGCCGTTGCAGAAAGTCCCAAGTGATAGTGACGGACTTGAAAAGAGATCCCCATGACCAACACCTTTTTTTGAAAAATATTACACCGGTGTGAATTTGTAAGTTACGATTTCATTTCCCTCCTCATCGTCGAACAATTTCTCGATAACCAACTTTACATCCATACCCACCCTGAGGTTGTCAAGGTCACCAGCAAACAGGGTCTGCAACCCCACACCATCGGAAAGGTGAACGGTGCCGTAGGCATAGGGGACCGGTCCCCTGTAGAAACCGCCCGCAGGCGCCTGCTCCACAACGGCGAAGCTGGCGATCTTTCCTTTCCCTTCCAGCGTGACATCCTCCATATTTCTCTCCTGGCAGTGAATACATAACCCCTTTTTTTTACGGGGAAAATAAAGCTCACCGCAGGAAAGGCACCTGCTGCCGATCAATTGTATCTCCTCACCGGGAGAGGATGGCACCGTCCACAACCCCTCCTCGACAGGTATTTTCTTCTCGCTGCCTTCCAATTCAGATTTCATTTAATAACCCCTATTTGTTCCCTCCCGCATCCAGTATCTGCCCAGAAAGAGCAACCAATTTCAGCGTATCGGCAATGCCAGTTAACAGTAATTCATACAACGGTAGAGACGACGCTATTTCATCAGACCCGGTAAAAACAATGCCACCTGCGGCACGGCGATCAACAAACCCAAATGACAGATATCGGCGATAAGGAAAGGAAAAATGCCTTTATATATCTCCTTGAGGGGAACATCTTGAGCCACCCCTTTGATGATGAAAACATTCATTCCCACCGGCGGTGTAATCCCCCCGATTTCGGCCACTCTCACAATGATGATCCCGAACCATATTGGGTCGAACCCGAGGGCTGTCACGACAGGGAAAAATATGGGTACCGTGATCAGGATCATGGCAATGGCGTCCATGATCGCGCCGAGGAATATATAGACAGTGATGATAATCCCGAGAATAATATAGCGGTTCACTTCCAGCGCGATCACCATATCGGCCAATTCAAAGGGAAGCCGGGTCACCGCCAGGAAGTACCCGAAGAAGTGGGTGCCGATCATGATCAGAAAAATCATGGCCGTTGTCTTTCCTGATCCCATGATACTGGCGGTGAAGTTTTCCCAGGAAAGTTTCCCTTTGCCCAGGGCAAACAGGAAGGCCCCGAAGGCGCCGACCCCTGCGGCTTCGGTCGGACTGCAGATGCCGCTGTAGATACCGCCCATCACCAATCCGAACAGGACAAACAATCCCCAGCTGTCCTTGAGGGAAACCACTTTTTCGCTGAAGGTGGTCCTGGGACCCGCAGGACCGAATAGGGGATTGCGTTTACACAGAATATAGATGGTCACTATATAGAAGCAGGCCTCGAGCACTCCCGGGAAAAAGCCGGCGAGGAAAAGTCTGCCTATGGATTGTTCGGTAATGATGCCGTAAATGACGAGAATCACGCTGGGCGGTATCAGGATGCCTATGGTGCCCCCTGCGGCGATACACCCGGTAGCCAGCCTGGCGTCGTATTTATACCTTTTCATCTCATGCATGGCCACCGTGCCCATGGTGGCCGAGGTGGCCAGGCTGGAGCCGCTTATGGCCGCAAAACCGGCACAGGCCCCCACCGTAGCCATCGCAAGTCCCCCGGGCAGGCGCCCCAGCCATTTATACATCGTCCAGTAGATGTCCCTGCTCAGCCCGGCATAGAATGCGAAGGTGCCCATGAGTATAAAAAGCGGGATGATGCTCATGCCATAGGAGGCTATCGTACTGTAGGGGACCGTTGCCAGGAGGGTCAAGGCGGCATCACTGCCGGACAGGTAAGCCATACCCAGAAAGCCAGTCAAACCGATGCCCAGACCGATTTGAAATCCTGAAAACAGGAGGAGAACCAGGATGCATATCCCGTATATTCCAAAGGTGGAAGGGGACAAATCCCACGGCCATTCCTCGCCCCAGAACAGGGCCGCGCTTCCCGCCAACACGATGACGCCCCCAGCGCATAACCAGATCCAATTCCAGCGAGTCTCTTCAACCGCCCGGGAAACAGACTCCCGAAGGTCTCGCAACAGCACCAGGGAGATCAGGGCGCTGCCGGCGAACAACACCCACACAAAGGGAAAAACCGGCAACCGGAGCGCGGTGGAGTAGGAACCGCTGTGCCGGATAATCTCGGCCTGAATAGCGCTTTGCCATGTGATTGTGGAAAAAAAAAGGACGCCCAGCAGGGTCACGATACTGCGAACAACGGCTTGAGCCCTTGCGGGAAATACAGAGAGCAGGATATCGACCCTGACGTGTCCCTTATGGATGGCACAGTAAGCCAGGGTCATGGAAACGCAAACGGCCATGAGGTACTCGGTGAGTTCAAAAGCACCTGCGATGGGCCGATCGAAAAGATAGCGCAGGAGCACATCCCCCACAGTGAGAAACATCATTACAACGATCGCGGCTGCCCCTACACTACCCGATCCTCGACTGGCCAGGCGGATGATCCTTTCAATCCCATGAGTACTTTGTGGCATTGTTTATGGTTAGATGGGAAAAAGTTTGCTCAGTTTAATTCTATTGTATAATTCTAGCTCACTGAAAAGATTAAAAGATTGGTCATGGGGATCTCTTTTCAAGTCTGTCACTCACAAGACACCGGCCTTTTTTATCCGCCGTCATTCTGGCGGGCCGACAACCCTGACACCTTATTTCAAGACACCCCAAAGAGGCACAGTGGACCACGTAATCAAGAATTAACTTGCTCAGGAGCTACCACCATAGTCGGCAGAGTTTAGGTGCCGTTGCAGAAACTCCTAAGTAATAGTGACGGGCTTGAAAAGAGATCCCGTGACCAACACCATCGTTCATTTATTTCATAACGCTAACATATTATCGAACCGCATGCTTATCGTAAATCTTTATGGTCTCGGCAATGATTTCCTGGGCGCGCGCAGCGGATATGCCCTTGCCCTCTGCATCTTTTGCCCACATATCCCATATGGGCTTGGCCGCCTGCTTCCACTTTTTCTGCTCTGCCAGTGACAGTTTGTTCACTTTAATGCCCCGTTCACTACATTTTTTAAGGGCAGGTCCGGTATCATAGTCCATCTGTTTGCCGATCATAACGGCCGATTCCACACCGGTCACACTATCTATCGCCTTCTGAATATCGGGCGGCAGTTTGTTCCATGCCTTGAGGTTCATTACCGTAAAAAAACCGCCCACGTACCATTTGGCATCGAGTACATACTCCGTCACCTCGTACATCTTTCTTGACATGAACCCGTCCCAGCTATAGGCATAGCCGTCGATCACCCTTTTTTGCATGTTTTCATACATGGCGCTTGGCGGCATCAACATGGGAATCGCTCCCTGGGCCTTCATAAACGCCGTTGTGTAAACACCAGCGATTCTCAGTTTCAGGCCGTTCAGGTCCTCTAATGTACTCACTGGTTTCTTTCTGGTGGCAACAAAGGCCGGTTCTATCGAATGCAGGAACATAAACTTGACATCGGAATATTCCTTCTGCATTTCCGGGAACCTTTCATAGGCTTCCATGATGACGCGGGTCGCACTCTCCGCGGTGTTGGGCGCTCCCATGCTCATGCAGGGGAGAAATGTAACCTCGGTGACGGGAAAACGGCCCGGAAAAAAGCCGACAAACGCGGTGCCTATATCGGCGATGCCCCCTTTCACGGCCTCCCAGGTATCTTTGCCCTTGCATAAGGTCTGGCTGGGATAAGGAGTGATCTTGACTCTGCCGCCTGTGGCGTCCTCAATATTTTTCAACCAGACGAGAACACCGTTCTTGTACTGGCGGTGCCGATCGGTGAAATGGGTGGCGTATTTCAGCCTGATCGGTTTCTCTGCCAGGGCCCCGGTCGGCCAGAGAGTGATGAGAAACAGAATAACCATTACCACAGACATTCCCTGCAATACCATCAACAGTCGATTCTCTTTCATGATTTACCTCCTTTATTTATGAATGGATTGTCACGTTCAATTCCTGGCCCGGAAATCCATCCTGGAAAATGGTTCAATGTCACTTATACACCTTCCCCAAAGGCCCTCTTTGCTGCAGTTTCTTGAGGGTTCTTGCCATTTCGATTAACCGAACATCCCTCTCACGATAGACCTCTTCTTCGGTTTTCCCGGCATAGTCATAGAATCCCCGGCCCGCTTTGACGCCCAGGTGCCCTTTTTTGATCAGCTCCCCGTGCTTTCTGTAATGGTAGTCCACCGGCACTTCCTCAAATCCGGGGGGGTGACGGGTCCTGGTGCTGATCCCGGCGAAATCGTAGCGGCCGAACACCCCCACCACCATCATGCGAAAGGCAAGCCCGACCTGCACGGCTTCATCCAGTTGCTCGGGGGTCAAATAGTCATTATCAATAAGATAGTGGACCTCGCGATGCATGGCACGCTGCATCCGGTTGACCGCGTATCCTGGAATATATTTTTTCAAAAGAAGCGGTCTCTTGCCGATTTGCCTCAACAAACCGACCATGGCATCGAGCGTTGCCTTGCTGGTCTTTGGACCCCCGACAACGTCCACCAGGGGAATCAGTTGCGGAGGGGCGTAATAATGGGTGATGATCATTTTATCCGGCCGGGAGGTCTCCTCAAAATCAAAGATATTCAGGTAGGACGTATTGCTCGCCAGGATCGTCTTGGGGGGGCAGAGGGCATCCAGCTGAGAAAAAATCTCTTTTTTGGACTCCACATTTTCATTGATGACCTCTATCGCAAAGTCCGCGTTCGGTGCCGCTTCTTCGAGAGATGTGGTGAAGCTGAGAGAGTCCATCACCTCTTTGACCGTTCGATCCAGGAACCTCTCCGCGACCATGGTTTCCAGGCTCGATGTAATGAGTTTCGACGCCTTCTCCAGAATGTCTTCTGAAACATCCACCAGAGAGACCTGGCACCCCCCCTGGGCAAAGGCCTGTGCAATGCCGTGGCCCATCACCCCGGCCCCTATCACAACAACCTTCGTGTTCTCCACTGCCATATCACGATCCTCTGCAGACTAGTCAAGGTTGACGATGACGACGAGCATGGTAGCCGGTTCGGTCCCCACCGTTTCAATACTTCTCTCCTCACCCGGCGGGAGGTAAAGCGTGTCTCCAGGCTCCAGAAGATATTCATCCCCCTGCTTCCCCTTGACCATCAAAACCCCGGACAGGCCGTAATAGACACGCTCCGTCGGGGAGGCATACATCTCCGCCCCGCCATTGGGAAGGAAATGAGAAACGCTCACATGCAGCCGTTGGCTGCCCTCCGCCGCGCTCACCTTGGTGATGCCACTCTGAGCGAAGTGGCGTTTGGCCTGTTTTGGTTCCTGGCCCTCTCCCTTCTTGATCAGTTTCACTTTCAATTCCCCCTGTTTGTTGTTTATCAAGTTTAAGCCACCGCCGTCAGCCCGCCGTCGAGGTAAATCACCTGACCCGTGATAAAATCCGACGCCGGTGAGGACAGGAAGACAAAGATTCCCGCCGTCTCCCTTGGTTCGGCAACCCTTTTCAGCGGGATATTGGCCAGGTACTTTTCAATCTGCTCCGGGGTCCGCGTCGCCCAGGTCTCGGGTTTGGCCACCAGAGAGGGCGCCACCGCATTCACGTTAATATTATACTGGGCCCATTCCGAGGCCAGGGCCCTCGTCAGCATGTCAACGGCGCTTTTGGTGGCGCAATATCCCAGGTTACCGCCCCAGAGGGTGGCACGCGATCCCCTCACCGACGAGAGATTGATAATCTTCCCGCTTTTGTTCTTCACCATGATCTTTCCAAACTCCCTGCAGGAAAACATGGTGCCCCTCACATTGAGATCAAAAAGGGCGTCCCACGCATCCGCCTCGAATTCCACGGCAGGTCTTTTGGTGTTGGCGCCGTGGGCGTTGACTAGGATATCGACGGTGCCGAAACGGGATATGACCTGCTCGGCGAGTTCTATGACATTTTTTTCATCGTTGACGTCAACGGAAAATGCAGCAATCTCCGAGCCGGTCTCCTCCTCCATCGCACGGGCCTTGTCCTGCAGTTTCTGCAAATCCCGACTCGCGATGGCCACCGCCGCACCCTGCTGCGCCAGTCCGAGGGCCACGGCGCCGCCGATGCTTCCCGCTCCCCCGATTACAACGGCTTTTTTACCATCCAAACGAAACATATCACCCATGATTGATCCTCCTTGAAATCCCTTGATGACATCAGGCTGCACCCTGAAGGGGCCTGATGCCTAAAATTTTTCTGGCCTCTTCAGGAGAGGCCGGTTCCTTGCCCAATTCCCTGGCAATCCTCACCGAGCGTGCCACGAGCTGGGCATTGCTCTCGGCCACTTCTCCCCTGCGGTAATAGAGGTTGTCCTCAAATCCTGTCCGAATGGCCCCCCCGAGAATCATTCCCATAGTTGTCAGGGGGAGCTGGTCTTTTCCCGTCGTCAGGACGCTCCACACGGTGTCCCGGGGTTCGGGCAGGTCCTCGATGAACCACATCAAATGTTTTGGTGAAGCGTCTATGCCGCCATGGTAGGGATGCCCGAGGACAAATTCCACATAGTAGGGCTTTTCAACAAGTCCCTTTGTGATGAGGTTTTTGACCTCGCGAAGATTCGAAAGACTGAATACCTCCATGGCGGGTTTGACCCCGGCATCTTTCATCTTTTGAGCCCACTCCTCCAGGGTCTTCCCGTACCTTATGGTATAGGTCCCCTCATAAGCACCGCGGTTTCTCACCATGGTTCCCATATCCAGGGAGGCCATCTCGGGTTTTGGATCTGCGTTCAGACAGAGGACCCTGTCCTCTACCGCAACCTGAGGCCCTGTGCCGGTCGTGTCCTGGATAATGATATCGCAGCCGAGATCCCTGATCCTGCGGTGAATATCGCTGTAGACATCAGGGTCTCCCGTCGGTATCCCCTCTTTGTCCCGGGCATGGATGTGCAGGATCGCGGCCCCCTCCTTCCAGCAGTCATATACCGCTTTGGCGATCTCATCAGGCTGTTCCGGCACATTCGGGTTCTTTTCCCTGGTGCCCGCTGTACCCCCGGTTGTTGCCACCGTAATAATAACCCTGTCTTCGGGTATTAGCGACATCATATCACTCCTCTAATTTGTTTTAGGAGATATCCCCTTGTGGGGCCGCACTGCCACCGCTGATCGAGTAAGTAACAGGACCCCGAACCGGTATCCCCACGTCAGCTATTCGACATCCTTATCCGGATAGGATCTGATGGGGACTTCGATCTTGTCGATCGCCTTGATGATGGCAATCGTATGCCTGGCGGCGGCTTCCTGCGCGCGGAGGCCCTCTTCCACGTTTTGGTTGGTCGGGTCACCCACCCCTCCGCGGGGCGTCGCCTCCTGGAAACTGCCGACCATGTAAACGGTCATGAGGTTGCCCTGGCGGGTCCGGCTCGTTTTCAACTTGGCGGTGAGGACACCAAAGGAATCGTCGAAGCGAGGCTCGATAAAGTCGTCGGCGCCTTTCCACCCATATATCGGCCTGTCCTTGTTCAGCCACACCCTTTTATAGGGCTCTACGCGCTTCAGGGTCTCCTCGGAAAGCTCGGGCAGGGCGATGTGGCCGCTGGCATGGCCGCTGCGTGCAAGCTCTTCGGGCGTGCGAGGCCCCATATACTCCCAGGCGGAGATCCAGCACCGGTCAAGGACGGTTAAAACACCGTATTTGTCCTTCAGTTCCCGGCCCATATCGATGAGCGGGGGCATGTTCCCGGAGTGGCCGATCATCCAGATAAACTTGGATACGCCGTGTTTAATAAGGCTTTCCGCGACATCCTTGTAATATTCGCGCAATACAGAATGCCTGATGGTTATGGTGCCCGGGAAATCGGCCATATAGGGCTGGCAGCCCATGGTCAGTGTGGGCAGCACTAAGAGCTGCTTGATCTCGGGGTCCTCCTGAGCCAATTCGATGACCTTCTTTGCATGGCCCTCAGCCTGGAAATTGTCACACCCGACAGGAAGGTGGGCCCACTGCTCCAAGCAGCCTACCGGTATGAGCGCTATGCCTCTGGCGTCCTTAATGGCCTGCTCCACCTCGAACCAATTCATTTCATCCATTCGTGCAGTTATCATTTTCATGTTTTTACCTCGCCTGTTTTTGCGTTGTTTTTGTAAGTAAAGATCCGGTGAATCAGCCGGAGGCGGACAAGGATTCATTCTCCGCCGCTTGCGGCGTTACCATGCCGTTCAGATACCTCGCTGCTCTGCGGTGGGGTAGTTTATTGTAAAGAAATCGCTTGAATCGGACTATCCGGGCCCAGAGGACCCGGCTTTACGCCCGATTCATGGCTTCGCCACCGCGATTTCAAAAATACTTTTCAGGCAGAGCCTAATGCCTCTGACCTGGCCCAGAGGGCCAGGATTTTGAGGCCACATTAAAAGGGCTGTGTTATTAGTCCTTGTTTATTGGTGCGAAAAGAGTTTCAGGCCTTTCGCCAGCCCTCGAAACTTGTAAATCCAGGCCCCGCCGTCTCCCGATGTGGTGAGAAACACCTCATCAGTGCCCGGTTTAAATGCGACATTTGTTGAACGCAGATGTTTTCCTTCATCCCTGCCCGGGACCAACACATTGGCTATCGGAATGCCGCGTTTACTCAGTATTAAGGCCCTGCCCTGGAAAATAATACATTGGTATACGTTCCCCTCGACGTCTACGGCATTTGAGTCGGCCCCACCCGGTACCCCCGTGAAACGAAAGGGGATCTTTGTCCCCTCAATGGGGTGAAGGCCGATGCCGTCCTTCAACAGACCAAGCCGCAGTATCCGATTTCTGGAAGTCTCACTTACCCAGAGCGCATTTCCTTCAGGGGAAAGGGCTATGCCATTGGGTGTCGCAAGGTTCCGGATCACGGGAACAACGGTTTTATGATCCGCTGAAAAGCGGTATACCCCGCCTGTCGGATCGGCAATATTCCCTGTCCAATCCGTCACATAGAAATTTCCCTTTGAGTCAAAAACCAGATCATTGCCGACTTTGGGCCTTCCTTCGTGACGGGCCGCTATATAGGTCAGATTGCTCCCATCCGGATTGATAGTGATTATTTTCCCGGAAAGGCAGACGATGAACAATCTCCCGTCCTTGTGAATGGCGATACCGTCAGGCAGTAGTCCTTTCTGGGTGAATATGGTGGTTATCTTCTTCTCAGGGGTGATCTTGAGGATGCGGCTGTCAAAAATCGAGGAGACAAAGAGGTTCCCCTGCCGGTCAAAGGCCGGACCTTCGAGGAAGACTTTCGGGCCGGGATCCACCTGTACCCAAGGCTCCGCCTTTATAGCCGGAAGATTTGCTATTGAAGGGGGTAACGGCACCTCACTTGACGCTATTTGTGGTCCTGCCAAGACGGATGCTGAACCCGCCGCCAGAAGCCCTGCCGCGATGACAATGATAGCATAGATCTTTTTCATGATGGTCTCCTTTCTTCGCTCGCTGTTTTGAGCGAATCCATACCTTCATTAAATGAATCTCCCCGCCGCAACCAGCGAGGTGTTCAAAAGCCTCAATAAACGTTTTTCTTCCTGAAAGAGGGCTTTCCCCGCCGGGAATACAAATTTCAAGAACCTCTGTTTATTTAATGTCAACTTTTATAGTATAAATCAAATTAATATTATTAATGTTTATAATAAGAAATACTAATAGTTAATGGAATGGCAGCAAATCATAGGTTTTTATCATGTGGTTACGCAAGGTAGTCTCACGAAGGCTGCGGAGACCACATTCAGAAGTCAATCTGCGCTCAGCCTTCAGGTTAAATCTCTGGAAAGCGAGTTAGGCTGTCGACCCATTGAAAGAGTCGGCAGGCGTAAAATAAGACGGCCCCTGGCCGGAGAAAAACTATTCCGGTATGCCGTCTCCCTGCTGGATCAACAAAATCACTTAATATCCATTTCCATGATGTAGAGTCCTCCCTTGATACGATCGACGGCATAGACAAGGCCCCGTTCATCCACGTAAAGGTCGTTGATCATGATGGAAACGCAGCCTTCGGGTGCTTCCGGCACACAGTAGGCGACCTCCTCCGGTCGAAAGGGATCACTGATATCATAGGCACGAACTCCCCCGCTGAAGAAAGTGCCCACAATGATGTCACTGGAAAACCAGGAGGTGGGCAAGGGCTCGTTCTCATGGATGTTGTGGGCCCCGAGACGGGCCCCCTTAAAAGAATAGTCTTCGGGTGACGGCGTTGGAAAAGAGCTGATCATGACCGGATTGCTCTCTTCCCGTATGTCGAGCACCCAGATCCGTTTGGGCCAGTCTTCAAGATCGAATTTGATGCACTCGTCCGTGACGATGAGTAAATCGCGATCGAAAAGCGGCAGCGCGGTATGGGTGAAACCGGGGAAGGGCGGGTGGTAATCGATCCGGCTGATCATTTCAGGGCTGGACATATCCGAAATGTCCAGGATAATCACGCCACCGTCGATGTAGCCCACATAGGCCCGATCCGGCCTTTCGGGATACACATTGATATTGTGGGTTCGGAACCCCGCGTCGATCTGCTGGTGATGCGTCGGCGATGGTGCATCGTCGCCCATCTGGGTGCCCGGCAGCCACCAGCGTCCGACTTCCTGAGGCTTGGTGGGATCCGCCAGATCAACGATGACGTAAAACTGGTCATCGCGAGGATGGGTCGGCTGAGAATCCGGCATACCGGTTGAGAGGTGGGCGTACCGGCCGTCGACGAACCACACGTAATGGACACCCCGGGAATGATCCCCTGATGTCTTGAAGAAGCTGAGCTGTCTGGGTTTTTCGATATCACTCACATCGAACACACCCATACCCGCTTTATCTACATTGAAATTTTCCGGGCTCGGGTGCAATCCGGCCTGGTAGGCCACAAGGAGGATGTCATCCACCAAGGCCAAGGAATTGGAACGGACTTTGGGATCGGGAATATCAGTCTGCAGGATCATCTTCGGCTCCGAGGGTTCGGTCACATCAACGATCGAAAAATCTTTCGGACCGCTTTCATGGGCGACAAAAAGAACCCTCTGACCATTCGGAAGTTGTTTCAGCGCAAATCCTTCTCCGCCATTCCCAAAACCACCCAGATTGTTGTGGCCGATGAGACGCATGTTTTTACTTTGATCGTTTTGCTTCATAATGTTCCCTCGATATTTCAAGTTTTTTCATGATCTTCGGTCATTAAGAGAGCAAGGTTCTTATACCATGAGTCCCGGCAACCACAGTGCGAGAACGGGGAATAAGATAATTACAGTCATTGCAACCAGGTCACATGCAAAGAACGGAATCGCGGCCTTGTAAACATCCGCCATCGTGGTTCCCTTGGGAGACACCCCCTTCATCACAAAAAGCATCATACCGACAGGCGGTGTCACTGCGCCCATCTCCATATTTATCAACACGAGGACCCCGAACCAGAGGGGATTGATTCCCAGGGCGGCGACAATGGGCATAAAGATCGGCATGGTTACCATAATAATTCCTACGGTGGTCATAAAGGTGCCGAGAATCAACAGCAAAAACTGCATGGAAATAAGGATCATAATGGGGGATAGGGGCCAGCCGGATATATAGCTGGCAAGTTCCCGGGTGACACCGGAGAAGGCCAGGATCTGGCTGAACGTTGTCGCCCCGGTGATAATCATGTACAAGCCGGCCGCAATCTTGACCGTGTTCATGATGGATTTATTCAATATTTGCCAGCTTAATTTTTTATGACAAACGCTGAGAACCATTGAACCTACCGCTCCCAACACCGCAGCCTCGGTTGGGGTGGCCCAACCTAAGAAAATAAGGCCGAGGACAAGAAAAACGATCGAGATCATCGGCACAACGTACATCAGGGTCAGTATCATTTTTTCTGATAACGGGGTGGGTTTCAAGTCATAGGCAGGTGCGACCGACGGTTGAAGCCAGCATCTGAGAATGATGTAGGTGGCATATAGCGCCGCCATGACCAATCCGGGAATGAACCCGCCGATGAGGAGCTTCCCCACAGAGATACCGGCAATTGCAGCCAGCAGCACGGCCAGATTACTGGGGGGGATAACCATGGCCAGACCCCCGGCGCCCAATATGGGGCCTATGGTCATGGGTTTTCCATATCCTCTTTTCTCCATCTCCGGTATCAGCAATGAGCCCATCATGGATGCGGATGCCATCTGGGAACCACTCATTGTGGAAAACAACGTGGCAAAGGCAACGGACAAAAGGGCAAGTCGGCCAGGCAATCGTCCCAGCCATTTATCCAGCACATCGAGCATCCGCAAACCCATGCCCGTTAAAAACATGATCTGTCCCATCAGCATGAACATGCAGATTGGTAAAAGAAGAAACTTTGAAACCGAGTTGAAGGCATTGTGAACGAACATCGTTGAACCGGCATCATAACCCCAGAGAATTATCGCCCCTATCATCGTGATGGTCATGAAGCAGAAAGCCACCGGAAGTCCTGTGGCCATACAGAACAACAGCCCTCCTATGACTAAACACAGCACTAAAATTGCATTGGGATCCATTAATATGTGTCCTTCACTTCGTGCCCTTGACGCTTTTCCTCTCAATCAGATAACCATGAGCCCTCCTGATAAACCCCAGGGCGAGCATAAAGCATCCCACAAAGATTGAAATATGTAGCGGAGCCATAGGCAGTTCAAGCGCTTTAACGGTATTAAGGTTCCTTTGCCACAAGTCCCATATGATCAAGGCGCTTTTATAGGCAATAAACATGCACAATATGGCGCCAAAGATCGAAGTGATCATGTTGAGTAAAGCCCGGCTTTCAGGTTTCAACCAACCCAGCACCAGATCAACTTTGACGTGTGCGTCCTGTTTCAGTATCCACGATGCACTCAGGAAGGTGATAAAAACGAGGGCATATTCGCTGCATTCTACGACACCGATTATCGAGTAACTCCACAATTTTCTCACAATGACTTCCGCGAAAATGGCGAATGTAATGAGCGCGAGAAGAATACCACTGAAATAGGCAAGCCCCTGAGTAATGTTGTCGAAAATAAGTATAATTTTACTGGTTGTTTTTTTCGAGCCCATCACTTTGATCCTCAAGAATTCAATTCAGTGTTTGCGAATATGTCCCCATTTAGGGAGTCAATTTAATATCCCATCATCTTTCTCATCTTTTCCAATTTTTCCGGCTTCAGTTTCTTTCCTTCCTTGTCCCACATGGCCTGGTTGACTTTATCCAGAAAAATTTTGCTTTCCTCATCCGACCATTTAACGTGTTTCACCCCTTTAGCCTTCAATATTTTCCAATTATCCACCTGGATTGCATCATTCTTTTCGATGATTTGAGGTTCGGCTTTTTCCATGCTGTCCGTGATCACCTTCTGGAGATGCTTGGGAAGTTTATTGAACTTCGCCAGATTCATGATGACCGCTGCGGCTCCGTGGGCATAAAAACCGGGGCCTACAACATATTTACATACTTCGTATAAACGTAAGTTAATAAAGTTGGTGTGATTTATGGCCAATCCGTCGAAGACATTCCTTTCCAAACCCGGGTAAATCTCTGAATGTGATGCTGTGACGGGTTTAATCCCAAATGTTTGAAAGAAAGGGTAGGCCGGTGAGTGTCGGAATCGTTTTCCTTTCAGTCCTGAGATATCCTTAACGGGCACTTTCGAATAAAGATAAAAAGGCCCGTAAACGTGGGCGTTCCCTATGTACCTGAGCCCTTGTTTTTCATGCTCTTTGACCAAAAAATCAAAAAAGCCGGATTTTCTTTCCTCCCACGGCTTGAGTAAACTCATTTTAATGAGCGGGCTGACTCGCACCATTGATTTATACCAACTGCTTGCCACAAAGGATATATCGATGGCGCCTGTTCTCACTGCCTCAGGTTGTTGTCGTCCGGGCGTCGCTTCAGGGCCACCAACAATTTTTATAACAAGTTCTCCCTTTGATGCTTTATTAATCATGTCCACCAAAAGATGAAAACCGGCTTCTCCCGGGTTTCCGAGATTGACAAATTGAACGGCCTTCAATGTGATCGGTTTTTTGGCCCATGTCCCTGCTGCCAGGCCTAGGATTACGGAAAAGATAAAAAATGCGACAATGATCCTTTTCATAATATACCTCCTTCTGAATTTGGATATTTTTTGATAATAAATAAAACACCTGCTTGTTCATTACCAGCTTTTATGATATAACTCGAATTAATATTTTTTATGATTTTGATAAAAGTTTCTAATAGAAAATGGAATTGCAGCAGATCATCGGTTTTTATCATGTGGTCAAGGAGGGAAGTTTCACGAAGGCTGCGGAAGCCACTTTTCGAACCCAGTCTGCGCTGAGTCTTCAGATTAAGTCACTGGAAAAAGAGCTGGATTGTCAGCTCATCGAGAGGGTGGGCAGGCGGAAAATAAAACTGACCCTGGCCGGAGAAAAACTGTTCCAGTATGCCAAATCACTTTTCGAGCAAAAAAATCAACTGATTGCGGATTTAAATGAGATCAAGGCCCGACAAATAGGTCGATTGAGATTGGCCGCCGCATTTTACAGCCTCTATTATCTGACCCTGGACCCCATTAAAAGGTACACCCGACAATTCCCGAAAGTGGAAATTATGGTGTTGGATCGTCCCCCGCATAACGTCATACAGCTCGTGCGGCAAGGTGATATCGACTTTGGAATTTGCATGGAGTCCATTGTGCCCAAGGATCTCATCACTTTGCCGCTGGTACGGGTTGAATGTCTCCTGATGACCCCCTCGGGCCACCCGCTGACGGAGAAGAGGAATTTTAAGCTGCACGAGATCGCAGATTATCTCTTGATATTGCCGCCGAAAAATCTCCATTTCACGGCCAGGGAGAAATTCAAAGAAAAATTTGACAAAGAGGGAATGAATTACAGTATTGCCATGGAATCATCGAACATTGAATTAACCGCAATATATGTGAAAATGGGCCTGGGTATTGCTTTTGTATGCGTGGCAAAAGATCTTCCGGTCCTGAAGCAGGAGGGCATAGAAGTCATCCCCCTTAACAAGTATTTCAAGCCCGACAAAATCGCCGTCATCCATCGAAAGAATAAGGCCCTCAATTTTTATGAGAAAGCATTTCTGGATTGTTTGTTTGATAGCTCTTCCGATTTTGTCGAATCCGCTCCAATACTGAGGTTAAGAGCGAAATAGCGTTCAATCTTCCCTTACTTTACACTGGTAGACTTCATGCCCAGAATTTTTCTGGCTTCATCCGGTGTTGCAGTATCTCGTCCAAGGGCCTTCGCGATTTGAACCACTTTCTCTACCGGTTCCGCGGAGCTCCTGATGAACTCATCTTTATGAGGATAGGTCCAGAACTGGTCTTCAATTCCGATGCGCACCAGATCCACGCCAAGCATTATCCCAAGTACCGTCATCGGCAACCAGTTCCTGCCGCCCGCGTGAATACCTAGTGTGCAATACGGAATAGTTTTCTTTACCAACTCTATACTATTGAGTAAAGAAATCGCTTGAATCGGACTATCCGGGCCCAGAGGGCCCGGCTTTACGCCCGATTCATGGCTTCGCCACCGCGATTTCAAAAATACTTTTCAGGCAGAGCCTAATGTAATGCCTCTGACCTGGCCCAGAGGGCCAGGATTTTGAGGCCACATTAAAGCCCTTTCGCGGGCTGGACAGCATTTCCCGGACATGCTTCCAGGCAGGCTCCGCACTCCAAACAGTGTTCGACATCTATTTGATAAACCTCTCCTTCTGAAATAACATCTACTGGACAGGCTTCCTGACATATCCCGCAAGCAGTGCATTCACCTGTGATGGTGTAACCACTTGGAACTAATTGCGCGCCGCCAAAAGAGAATCTTTGACGCTTAGGTGGCTCCGTTGAAAGATCGAAGATCTCTCCTTTGCCCTTGTACAAATGTAGACCCTCGAGCACATAACGCTTTTCACCCGGATAGAGATCGTTCATCATTGGGTTGAGATCAAATACTTTGTCTACGACACGTGGGTCCTCACAGAACCTAACATTACCGACAACTCTGACGGAAACGTAGTCCTCATTCATTCCGCAAATGGCAACAGTCGGGTTGGCTTTCAATTGCCTGTAAAAAGATTCTCCCCTTGCCGTAACAAAATACAGGCCGCCTTCTTCCACGAACATGACATCTATAATTCGAGCTGCCGGTTCCCTGTCTTTTACAGTGGCAAATGTTACAGATTTGATTTCTCGCAAGAGTTTAAGTGCTTTTCTGGAAACTTCATCCATAACAGTCTCCTGACGCTCTCCCATTTTCTTTCAAAATCAACAGGACTCAAATATCCGGAAATGGGTGCAGCCAAAGAACCTCTTCCTTGTCAACGTAAGCCCGCTCAAGATTCTGGCCCACACATTGACCACGTGAATTTGTTCCCCGATCTCCGCCGAAATAGTCGGTTGCCCCTTCTCGAAAAAGAAGGCCGTCTTTAAACGGCCTTCTTTCTCTCTGAATAATGATCTGTTTCTTGATGCGGAGCAGGGCGTCTATCTCCGCACTCGCTCCAAATCTTGCCTACCTTTTCTTGTAGAAGGCTGGCAACATCATGTCTAGTAAAAATACCGCTCCGTACTTGGGATATGCCTTGATCAGCTTCTCCTTAGCAGTCTTTACGTCAGGCGATTCCTTCACTATCCGAAGTGTTGCATTGTAATACTCAATCGCCCTGTCAAAAAACTCGGGCCCCATGGCCATTGCATGCCCTGGCATGATCCACTGATAGCCTTTCCCTTTAAGTTTCTTTAGCATCTCTATGCGGGGTGGAATGGGGGGCATTGGAGCATGCATACCGACATAGGCCAGGTGGTGGTGGATCAAAGTCTTTTGCTCGGGAAACTCTATCCAGAGGACGTTCCCATAGATTTTCGGGTTAGGCCTTATGTAGTGAAAGAGCACGCCGTCTATGCGCTCTTCACCGGCGTAGATAAAGAAAGAAGGAATCACGACTTTTGCATAGGGAATCATCTTTTCGCCAAACCTCTTTTTCAGTCCCAGGAGCATCTGGTTTCCCTGCTCCCTGATCTCATGGATGACTTCTCCAGTCGCGTATACCGGGGCACCGTAAAACATCTCAAGGCCTACCCAATGATGGGGATGGGAGTGGGAAATGATGATCCTTTCAAGGGGCTTACCGAGAGACTCTACATAGAGTTTCAATTCCCTGTTATGGGGGGCATTCTGTACTGTATCCTGCAAAATGAACTTCACTCCACTGATCTCTTTGACAAAGACATTTCCCATCTTGGGAGTAAATGCCTTTGTCTCAGAGGCCCCTGCTTTGAGGCACGGGGAAAAGACAAAACCCAAAGCGACCACCACAATCAAACTTCCAAGGAATACCTTACCTTTCATATCAACCGCCTTTTTTTGTCTACTAGCCATTGGCCGGCCATTCAGCATTGCCTTTGGACCTTCAATCACGGGCAGCGAGTGTCGACACTGCCTCACAAAACTGTTAATAAATCTCTGGTCAGCTTTAGTCCCTGCAATCCGGAGAAAAAACGGAGCCGAAGCAACTGAATAGGAAAACCGGAAAGCGAACGAAGTGATTAGATCCCGCCCCGCTTTCGAGCCCAAAAACCCTTCTAGGCGGGGCGGGACTTCGGGTTGGAGTTATTGGTTACTTAATGGTCCCATAGATCTTCGCAAACTCCGGGCACCCCGGGGCAAGGGGCACCTTCTTGCTCAGGTCCTTACCCTTGAGTCCGGGATAATCCGGCCCGTACCTGTAGGCCCGGTGGATCATGTTGGCCATCATGTTGTGGCCATCACCGTCCTCGAGCCAGCACTTGGGCTTTCCCTTGTGGATCGGGCTCACATAGTCCCAGACCACTTCCTTGTCCTTGGTCACCTCGATGAGGTGACCGCCGTGGGTGGAGGTGATCAGGGTGTTGCCGTTGGGCAGGCGCTGGACCGCACCCTGTCGATAGGAGAAGAAGCTATTCGAGTGTTTTGCCTCGTACTCCCAGACGATCTTGCCT
>JAFDHO010000279.1 GCA_019308745.1 Deltaproteobacteria bacterium | reverse complement strand
TAAACGCACCGAAAAAGCTATAATTAACAACTGACCAAGCCAGAACGTGGGAATGGAATAACCCAGAACTGCCACCACTGTGTTTATACGATCAACAGTGGAATAGGGGCGTGTTCCCGCAAAAATACCCAGCAATATCCCCGCCACTGAGGCAAAAATCGTGGACAAAATAACCAGAAGGAAAGTAATTGGCAGCCTTTCCATAATAAGAGCCGCGACCGGCCGCTGATAGAAGTGAGAAAACCCCAGTTCTCCGCGAAATATATTCAAAATGAAAACCAGAAGTTGTTCTCCCACTGGCCTATCAAGGCCTAATCTTTCTCTCACCTGTTGCACGTATTCTGCTGTAGCTCCTGCCCCACCCTGGATAAAAAGGAAGACAGGATCCCCTGGCGCCAATTGTAGTATTATGAAATTTATGACCAGTACTAAAAGGATAAGAGGGACAGCTCCCAGAATTCTCCTTATTATATAAGCGTGCATCAATCTTCCTTTTCTAAGGAAGGCATTCTGTAAGAATGTCTACTTCCCGGAGCTTTGGTGCTCTGGGGAGTAGACATTCCCTATAAATAGTTTTCCTTGATCGCAACTACCGGGGTTTGATAGGCTTTACACTATCCAGATGTTTCTGCAGGTAATGCAGCACCCAAATATTATCGGGCAGTTTGGCAAAGGATCCTTCCTTCAGAGCGGTGGCGTTCTGTCTGTGCACCACGTAGGCTACCGGCTGCTCATCCGCCAGTATTTCTTGCATGCGATTGGTGAGTTTTAACCTTTTTTTCGCATCGGTTTCACTGATCATCGCTTTAAACAGTGCGTCATATTCGCTGTTGCTGAACCCCACACAATTCGCCCAGCTTATATGTAAAATGTTCTTCGAGTGGAAGCGCTTCAAGGTCGGAGGGGTGGGGCCGCCGCAGAATGGTAAAAATGTGGTATCAAAGTCCCAGCGCTTGAATGCATGTTCATGCCAGGCAGCATGATCAAGGCTGATGATTTGCACATCAACACCGATTTTCTTGAAATCGTCTTTTACAAGCTCCGCCACTTTTAAGTGCTCGTTATAGCCGGTGGAGTGTTTAAGGTTAATATGAAATCTCCATCCGTCTTTTTTTACCGGATACCCGGCCTCATCTAACATTTTGGCAGCCAGTTTTGGATCATATCCGATCTGTTTGGCATCAGGGTTATGCCACCATGCGGAAAACGGGGTCAGCGGAATGTGTCCGATACCAAGAATGGCTCCTCCGAAATAGACCAGGTTGATTACTTTTTGCTGATTTATCGCAGCGGTGAGAGCTTTCCTGACCTTTTTACTTTTAAATGGCTCCCTTCGCATATTGAATCCGAGTTCCAGCATACTCCCGCATGGCGAGCCGTGGAAGAAAACATGGTTGCCGGGCAGTTTATTCAGCCTGGCTACTTCGCTTGCCGGAGTCTCGAATGGGACCCACTGAATCTCCCCCTTCTCAAAGGCCAATGCCCTTGCAACAGGGTCACCCATGATGCGGAACACAATTCTCTCTATATCGGGCAATTTGCCGTGATACCCTTTATATCTTTCAAGGACGATGTGGCTGCCCCTCACCCACTTGACGAACTTATACGGGCCGGAGCCGACGGGCTTATAGTTATAAGGATTGGTAAGCAAATCCTTACCTTCATAAAGCTTTTTCTCCACGACTCCCGAACAATGCGGGCCAAGACCGTCATGAGGATTCAACATTTCAGGAAATGGGGCTTTAAGATGAAACACGATTGTGTGGTCGTCAGGAGTCTCGACCGACTTGATGACCGATCCCGGGCCCCGCTGGCATATGCTTCCATTGGGCAGGTTCACTTTCATGACACTGAATGCCACATCCTCGGATGTTATGGGATTCCCGTCATGAAAGGTTGCATCACGCTTTAGATGAAATGTGTAGGTTAGCTGATCATCCGATATTTCCCAGGACTCAGCGAGATCAGGGACGGCTTGGAAGTTTTCATCGGCCTGAAACAATGAGCTGTATACGCGGTACCCTACTACCCAGTCATGATAGGTGCATGCAGATATAGGGCTTATATTCCTTGGATCGGCTGTAATGCCGACCACAAGAGTGGTTTTTTCCTCTACTGCGGACGCGGGACTTCCCAGGCTGAACAGCATACCTGACAAAAGAACCAACAAAACCAAGGCAACCATTTTTATGCTGAATAGATTTTTCATAATCCACCCCCTCATCTTGACTTTTTTTTAAGCATTGGCCCATTTTTCATCTGGCCCTTATGATAGTCATTTGACGACGATCACCCCCTTTTCCTGAAAATATCATACATGAAATTTACCGTCTTTCAAAACAATTCTGTCATCAACTGTAAGATGAATCGGAGGAAGCATCACACAATCGCTGTGAATCTTCGCCTTAACTGTGCCGCCAAGATGAACATTCGTACCGACAGCAATCCATGATGCCCCGTATATTCTTTCGTCTTCAAGAGGGGTTCCGGACAGCTTTGCCCGGGGATGGAACCCGACACCTACCTCCGCAATCAGGTAGACTTGAGGATCATCGAGGTTTTCAAGGAATGAACGATAATCTTGAGCGTCTCTTCCCCCTTTTATTTCAACTACCTTGCCCCCTTTTACCACCATTTCTATCGGATCACTTAAAGGGCGGTACATAGGAGATGCGCTTCCATCCACAACAAATTTACCCTCAGCTTCTCCCTCGTTTACTCCGACGGTGACTTGTCCTCCGGGAACGATTGTTCTCTGCCCGGGCTCCCGGACGGTGGTGGGATTATACAGAACCTCCAGCTTCCCTGTGCCAAAAGTTATATTTGTCCCTTTAGGGGATAGGACTTTGATCCTGGAGCCGGCTTTGCACAAGGCGGTCAACTTTTCAGCCAGTTCAATCCTCTTATCTATTTCCCCGGAATCTGTCGGCATCAGCCTATATAGCATGTCAAGGGAACCATAAATGTATCTGGCGGGTGGAAGCATCAGGACTCTTGTTCCGGCTGACAGCGCCTCGGTCGTGGCAACCGTTTGAAGGATAGACAAAGTGGACATGATTATCACAGCATCGGCTGATTTCATGGCTGCGGCAACAACTTTAGGAGGCTCCATGCCTGCCAGCGGGCGGGACACGTAGTTAATAACTTGAGGCTCTCCTCCCAACATGCTGATGGAGGATAAAACAGCCTCCGCAAGCGCCTCCGCCCCGGGAAATTCGCCGATGCGAGTATCTCTGACGACCAGAACATTCTCTCCGGGCTTGATCCCCATGTAGTAATCTGTAATCACCTTCGCTGCATTCATGAACTCCAGGCTTCTCATTAGGTTGTCTCCTTTCCGGCTGATCCAATTTAGTCATCTAAATAACTGCAGCAGGGCGTGCATGAAAATAGCTGCATCTCCCCGCTGTTTGCTTTTTCTCCATGGGCTCGCCCTCGAGGGAGGTGATATGCGAAAAAAACGCCTTATAGCCTGACCAAACTTGGCCGCCCACCTCGATTGTCGGCACTGAGGTAGCCCTTGTCTCACGGCCAACTCATCAGTAATACAGTTCTATGTGCTTGTCAAGGGAAAATTCCTTACACATACCCTCGAAGGCCGGTGTATCCGCTCATCGCAGCCCGATCCCTTGTTCAAGCCCGAGTCATTGAGAATAAGGCCATGAACCATCACGTGGTTATTAGTTCAAGTAAAAATCCCGCTCGAACCGTTCAAAAAAAGGTCAAAAGAAATGAAAAGGAAGCCTGCCAGGCACAATGTCTACTTCGAGTGAGCCCTTGGTATTGACATACAGAGTGAGCATGTGGTACCAGGCAACAAGCTTATAGCGGATTTTCCCCAATTGGCGTATGGATTTATGTTTGATTTAATCTTGTAAAATCAGCAAATTATTCTCTGTTTTTGGAGTTTCTTTTTAGTGGTTACATTCACTCCTTTACTTGGGAGGGCCTTGGGTGATGTAACGTCCGCCGCCTTGAGCAAGGCCTGTGACGTTTCCAGTGGTTGGGGGATTTGGCGGCAATGGGGTTTGCCTTTTATTATCCCAAATTT